>JAGQPD010000334.1 GCA_020426865.1 Planctomycetales bacterium | reverse complement strand
TAATCCGTAGGTCCTGGGTTCGAGTCCCAGCAGCCTCACTCGCCTAAACCTTGGCCAGGCAATAACTTGCCGTCAAAGCACGCGTACGCGTGTCACTCCCGCAGAATCCGACTTCGTCTACTTGCGCGCGTCGTCCCTTGCATCATCCTGTCCCCAATCATCCTGCCTATTCCCACGCTCCGGAAGGAAGGCAGGATGATCGGGGGCAGGACGATGTTGTCTTGCTCTAGGGAGGTGTGGGTGCCGGGACGTGATGCGGGTGTTAATTGGCTGAAATCCCTGCGGTTGCCTCCGTGAAGGCAAGGCCCGGCGGTCGGCGGATTTTTCCCGAAGCTGAAGCGGCGTGCCGGACGAACTGAACCGGCCCTTTGAGTGGCCAAGCAGGATGCCTATAATCCGTGATTTGCGGCGGTTACGTCGTTGGCTCCTATTCTGACTGTGATGCTGGTCAGGGCGAAGGGCGCAAGCAGATTGAGTACTGAAATGGCCAAGCGATTACGGATCGGTGCGGTTTCCTACCTGAATACCAGGCCCTTGGTATACGGCCTGCAGGACCGAAGCGACGCCGAAGTGATCTTTGATTTGCCCAGTCGTCTAGCAGATCGCCTGTCGCGAGGCGAATTGGATGTGGCGTTGATCCCATCGGTCGAATACTTTCTTCGGCCGGACTATCGAATTGTCTCGGATGCCTGCATCGGCTGTCGTGGTCCCGTGTTGAGCGTCAAATTATTCTGCCGCCGTCCGGTGTCCGAAATAAAGACGTTGGCACTGGATGAAGGGTCACGTACCAGTGCCACGTTGACTCGCATCCTACTTGCTGAGCGCCATGACGTGCATCCACAGTTGCGATCGTTATCGATTGGCGAAGGCCTAAGCGATGCTGATGCGGACGCGGTGCTGTTGATTGGCGATCGAGCGATTGGCGCGGACGAAGCCGGTTTTGCAGAAGTGTGGGACCTTGGCGACGTCTGGTGTCGTTGGTCGGAATTGCCGTTTGTCTTTGCCATGTGGGTTGCCCGAGAGGATGTCGACGCGTCTCGTATTGACACGGCGCTGGCAGCGGCTCGCGATGCCGGAGTCACGCACATGGAAGAGATTGCCGAAAAGGCGTCGCGTGATCTGGATCTCGCTGCAGCGGCGTGCCTGAGCTACCTTCGCGACAACTTGTATTTTTTTCTTGGCCCTCGCGAGCGGCGTGGATTGGAACTATTTTACGAAAAGGCGGTCCGCCTGGGGGCGGTACCACGGGGAAGGCAGCTGAGATTCCATGATTGCGAAACTACTCGATAAGGCAGTTCACGGCCAGCGGCTCTCTCACGACGAAGGCCTTGCGCTGTTGCAGTCTCACGATCTAGCGGCGATTGGTGCTGCCGCCGACAGGGTGGCACGGCGAATGCACCCAGAAGACTATCGCACGTACAATATTGACCGGAACATCAACTACACAAATATCTGCACGGCCGTTTGTGATTTTTGTGCCTTCTACCGTCCCCCCAACGACGACGAAGGCTATGTACTTGAGCGAGCGGAGTTGCTGCAAAAGGTCGACGAGACCGTAGCGTTAGGTGGCAACCAAATCCTGCTGCAAGGGGGCCTGCATCCCAAGTATCCGCTGGAATGGTACGAGGAGATGTTAGGAGATATCAAAGCCCGCCAGCCCAGCGTCAACATTCACGGTTTCAGTCCACCAGAGATCCATCACTTCACAAAGATCAGCAAATTGCCGCTAGAAACGGTTCTCCAGCGTTTACGCGATGCTGGCCTGGGGAGCATCCCAGGTGGCGGCGCCGAAATTTTGGTCGATCGCGTCCGCCGCGCGATCACTCGCGGCAAGGTACTAACGGAAGATTGGCTGAATGTCATGCGTGTATGGCATCAGCTCGGTGGTCGCAGTTCAGCGACGATGATGTTTGGTCACGTCGAAACGCTGGAAGAACGGATCGAGCATTTGGATCGAGTTCGGCAGTTGCAGGACGAGACAGGTGGATTTACGGCGTTCATCTGCTGGACGTTCCAGCCCGACAACACCGACATGGCCGATACCGCTCCGGCCGGCGCCTTCGAGTACCTCAAGACACAGGCGGTATCGCGACTGTACCTGGACAATATTCCCAACATCCAATCCAGCTGGGTCACGCAGGGTTTGAAGATCGGTCAGCTGGCAATGCTCTTTGGCGCCAACGACATGGGCAGCTTGATGATCGAGGAAAACGTCGTCGCCGAGGCAGGCACCGTCCATTTTCTGACATTGGACGAAATCCGCGGTGCGATTTCGGAGCTCGGATATATCCCACGACAGAGAAATGTCTTTTATGAATTGGTAGGGGAAGCGGCCGAGCAACGTGCGATCGAGGCGAACAAGAATCGCGCGCTGCCCGAATTGGTATCACTCAGCTAATGCACTGCTATTCTCGTGGCATGAACTGATAGATCGCCTTTCCGTCGGCGCCGATGGTCAGGAAGTATACCTCGCCCTGTTCGTCCTCGCCGAACGACGCGATGGCGAGTCCTTGTGGGGTATCGATTTCTTCATTGCGGAGGACCTTACCTGTTTGGTGGTCAACATGCAGGGCCCAGACACGGCTGGAGACGTAGTCTGCGTAAAGGTATGCACCTTGCAATTCGGGGCGTTTCTTGCCGCGGTAAACGTATCCGCCCGTGATCGATTTGCCAATATCGTGTCCATATTCGAAGATTGGCTCGACGAAATCACTGGACGGATCAGCACCGTGAGCGGCGAAGGGATGGTACGATTCACGCACGTTCCAGCCGTAATTACCGCCGCGAGTAATGACATTGATTTCTTCCCACAGATTCTGCCCAACTTCGCCAAGCCAGAGTTTGCCGGTTTGGCGATCGAAGGTGATCCGCCAGGGGTTGCGAATACCGTAGGCCCAGATCTCGCCGCGAGCATCTTGACGACCGACAAACGGATTGTCCTGGGGGATGCCATAGCCCCCCTGGTCTTGCGAATTGACATCGATTCGCAGGACGGAACCGAGCAAGGTCTGCAGATTCTGTCCGTTGCCGTGGGGGTCGTTGCCAAGTCCGCCATCGCCGAGGGCGACGTAGAGGTAGCCATCAGGGCCGAAGCAAATCGTGCCACCATTGTGGTTCCAGTAGGGCTGCGGGATCCGCATCACGACTCGCTCCGACGCCGGATCCGCGCTGTCGGGATCGTCGGAACGGACTGTGAATTCAGAAATCAACGACTGGCGGGGAGCTTCGGTCGTCGTGTAATAAACGTAGAACTTCCCGTTATCCTTGTAATTCGGATGAAAGGCCAATCCCAGGAAGCCTTCTTCGTTTTCCCGATCGCGATATTGCACGCGGTCCGCGATGTCAAGAAAGATCTTCGTTTTCTGAACGCTGTCATCGTTCTTGAAGACATGGATTCGTCCTTGCTGAATTCCCACAAAGACACGGTCACTACCATCGTTGGCGTGGTCGAGCAGCACGGCTCGCAGGAGCGTTCGTCGGCCGTCGTCGCCATCCGATTCCCAACCGGTCCATTGCAGGTTGGTGAACGCCGGCACGGCCTTCAGCCTGGGTTGCGGCGCGTCGCCGCCGGGATTGGCACGATCGCGATCGCGAATCTTGATATTTCGAAAAGCGACTTCGTTACCGTGATCCTGCAGGCAGATATGCCCCTTGGCGTGTTTGGCAAAACCCTCGTAATTGGCGAACTTACTTTTGGCGACGCGCTGATTCCAATCGGGGTTTCCGATCGTGAAGCTGTAGTATCGAATGCCATTGACGTGCACCGTACCGCGACCCTGGTTTATCGACAGGTGAATCGTATTCCATGTTCCAACCGGGCGGGTGGCATCGTCGTTAGCATCAACCAGGGCGTAGAGCCAACCTGATTTTTGAGGGTCGGTACCGTCGATGTTGTCTTGAATCTGAATCTCCGGTCCGGTATGCCAGGGCTGATCGGAGTCTTCGGTAACTCGAAACATCAGCCCGCTATTCCCGCGCTTCGTGATTTGATACTCCAGTACCAAATCGAAATTCTCGTACTGTTCTGTCGTAATGATATCCCCAGCGCCACCATCAGCACGGACGAGAGCGTCCCCCCTCACTTGCCAACCGTCACCAACTCGATCTCTCTTGAAACCGCGCCAGCCGTCGGTGGATTTTCCGTCGAACAGTAGTTGCCAGCCGTTTTGATGTTCGGCGAGCGTCAAGGTGTTGGGAGGCGGCATCTGCCCCCAGGGCGCATCGTCGGCGCGGGTCTCGGGGCCACGGATGAAAAGATAGGTACAGACAGAAAATGCGATCGCGCATGCGGAAACGATGACGGGTGGTCTGCGGTACATCAACGCGGTTGTCCTTTGGTTTACGAAGCTGGTTCCGATGAAAACGCCGACAATTAGGGGATGGCAATAGCCATCCGGCAAATATTTCTGCTAGATTATGGTCTAACGGGTTCGCATTGTATATCGGCTCGCAGCAGATATCCACAGACCACCCAGTGGTTGGAGACAACGGAATTATGGCGAATGTGCTGATTGTTGATGACTCGGCCGTCGACCGGCGTCTGGCAGGTGGGCTGTTGGAGACCGAGTCATTTGACGTGCGATATGCCACCAGTGGCACGGAAGCTATGGAGATGATCGCCCAGCAGGTGCCCGACGTTGTGTTGATCGACCTGGTCATGCCGGGGATGGACGGCTTGGAGTTGGTTTCGGCTATTCGCCGCGACTATCCACTGTTACCCGCGATCCTAATGACGTCTATGGGGAATGAAGACATCGCCGTGCGGGCCCTGCGAAAGGGTGCTGCCAGCTACGTCCCCAAGCAGGTCATGGGGGACGAATTACTGTCGACTGTCCGCAGTGTGCTGGAAGTATCGCAGCGTCAGAAGGTCGAAAAGAAACTGTTGGGGTACCTGCAAGAGAGCTACAATCGGTTCTGTTTAGAGAACGATCGCCGGTTGATTGCACCTTTGGTGGCCTACGTCCAGGAGAAGCTGGCACTGTTTGGGATTTGTGACGATTCGGAGCTATTGCGCGTCGGGATCGCGTTGGACGAAGCGTTGGTCAACGCCTTGTATCATGGCAACCTTGAGGTTAGCTCGGATCTGCGCGAAGAGGAAGGCGACGCTTATCAGTCACTTGCAGTCAGTCGTTCAACGGCCCCACCGTTCTGCGATCGCCGACTACATGTCGACGTGCGAGTGAGCCGCGAGCAGGCGGTCATTGAGATCCGTGACGAAGGTCCGGGCTTCGATCCAGAGAGCCTTCCGGATCCCACGGACCCGGCCAATCTGGAGAGGCTCAGTGGACGTGGTGTACTGCTCATGCGAACATTCATGGACGAAGTAAGATTCAGCCAGCGGGGCAACCATGTCATGATGGTCAAACGGCGTAGTGAGCCAAAGCAATGACCGGGAATCGACTGTGTTGCCGAACGAAGGCAATTTCCTCTTTCGAGGGAACGAACAGAAATGCGGCATTCGCTGGAATCTCGTTGAGGTCGATATCCCCCAGGTGTCGCCATTCTTGCTCGATGCTCCAATCGATTTCACGCCCCGAAGCGTTCGTTGTATAACGTCGTTGAAAGAAGGGGCGGTCCTCATCGCTCAAGTGAGACCATCGATCGTCGTCACCGTAATCCACCTCACGCGTGCCATGGTCTTGCAGCCACCGCTTGGAGAAACAGAAGCCATAGTGTTCAAAGTCCCAACGGCCTCGGTGTCGCCGAAACGTGCGTAACTGCAACAGTTCCGGCAGCGGAACCGCGGTAAGACTGACTGTCGCAAACGCGCCACGGATCGCGCGCGTCGAAGCTATGAGTCGGCCGGATGACAAAATCCGCAGCAGCGTTCCCAGCGCTGATCGATCCGCGATGCACTCCCCTTCCAGCAATTCGAGTTCGTACTCCTCCATCGTCTGGTCGGGCCACGGGCCGACCGTTCGCCGCGTCCAGTGGGTCAAATAGTCGGAAGCGACGATGTCGCACCAATCCAGGTCGTTTTCGCCGACCACACGTGCACATTCACCGAGTGGAGTTGCGCCATTGGCAGCGGGCGTGACAAACAATTGTGGCGATGTCACCTGCTTTTCGTCCGACGATTCCACCTCCCACGCCACACCCCCTAATGCCATTAACTGTGCGTGAGCCTGACGGCTGCCATGATCGCAATCCACGGCCAACAAAAGTTGCGAATACATTGGCCGACCGGTCTGCAGCCAGGCCGATAACAACGAATACACGTTCCCCTGCGTTCGTACCCCCAGCGAGGTCACGTGATCGGCCAGCGTGACAAGCAAGCGATCTCGCAACGGAATCCGCGACATCGTGTCGGCTTTGGTCGGCACATCTGCGGGCGCCTCGGACATCGCATCTCTTAACACCGGTGACACCCAGACACAACAGTTTTGCTCGTCGTAGTGACTCGACATCGCCATCGCCTCGTCGCTGCCGACCCACGCGTTCCATCGCTCCGGCGTCCAATTGACACCATCAAGCCGAATGTCGATACTCCGAATTCCACTCCGACGACAGCCGTGCCGGAGGTAGCGGGTCGTCGTCGTTCCTTCGCAGAGGAGAACGATTTCGTCTTTTTTTCTCGCCAGGTCAACGGCAGTTCGCAGGTACCGAAACCACCGTGGCTTCAATTCCGGACTGCGACCAAGGTAAGAGCTGACGATCGCATGGCGGACCCCTTGTGGCACGCCCCGGGGCCACCACAGCATTCTCTGAGAAGTGCACAATTGGTCGGCAATTTCGCTTTGAAACAAGCACGCGGTCAACTCGCCGCGACCCGCCGTCCCCTCCGGCAGATTCCTGGCCAATTTCTTGGGCATCGACTCCATCCCCTTGTCTGGCAGGTGCCCTGACAACCATCAGCGATCCGGTTTGACCCTTACAAGCGTCACATCCCTACCACTTCTCACCATCGATTTGGCGGTCCTCAACCTATTATGACCTATATTTTTGGGAACAGTCTACCCCTAGGCTGTCTACCCCTAAGCTTGTACGAGGTCCGTACGTGAATAAGTTACGCTGGCAGAGAATTGTCCTTCTTGTGCTGTTGGGCTCGGCCGCGGGATTGGTCTATTCGGCGCATCGCAACCGAACGAGCCGCCTTTCGCAAACAATCGCTATCGCCGAGGAATGTCGCCTGGCACTCACTACAGCCGCCACCGCCGAGCAGCCAGCCATTGAATTGTGGAACACCATCCTGCAACAATTGCACGACGGCGACCTTCAACTACCTCCTGACGATCGTGTCGATATCGCTGTCACGATCTTTGCCGCAACGCACAACCGTCTCGACCACAACACATCCAGAGAAAACACATCCAGCGAAAACACTAATAGAGGCCATTTTGCAACTTGCCGAATCATCGGACAGGGGCTGGATCGTGAAGTGGTAGAGCAGCGGATGAAGACCGTCATCGATGCCGTCGACGACGCCGTGCGAAAGAAGGGCAGTATTTTGTCACACGGGCTTCACAGCCAGGCCGACGTCGCACTGGCGGTGCCCATTTCGGCGACAAGTCCGCCACCAGCACACGTGGGTGTCAAATCGAGTACAGTTCCTGCAAACAATACCCTTGTCGCCGCCCTGTCGAGTGTAAAAACAATCGCTCGGGTGGCGGGCTCACGGGTAAAGTCCGCCAATAAAGGACGTGGTGCCTCGCCACGAAGTGCCGCCGGAACTACTGCTGATACTTCAAGTACACAACTTAAGGCTCTCAGTGCCAAGATTGAAGCGATCCAGCAGCGAATTGCCGCAGCGGAAGCGGCGGTGCAACAGTTGCAGGCATTCGCCGATGGCGGCG
Organism: Planctomycetales bacterium; assembly: GCA_020426865.1. Lineage (GTDB taxonomy): Bacteria > Planctomycetota > Planctomycetia > Pirellulales > Pirellulaceae > JAGQPD01. Next base: position 10,169 of record JAGQPD010000334.1, on the reverse strand, counting down.
ACTTCATTGGCGTCGATCCGTCGATCCTGCAACTCATTGACGCCGGCCAGCGCCAGCAGTTGACATCCATCGGAAAACTACAACAAGACCTTGCTCAGTTGCGAAAAAAAATGAATGACGAACATCCAACGATCCAGGCGATGCTGCTGGATTTGGCCGAGCACCGTGTTGCTGTGCAAGGTTCGATGTCCGATATTATTCAACAAGTGCGAAACCTGATTGTTGCGGATCAGCAAGAATCGCAAACACTTGGAAACGCACAGCGGGCCCTGCAGGAGAAGTTAGCACAATCCAATTCAGCTTCCCAGGAGCCGAATGCGAGTAGGACCATCCGCGCCAACAACGTTTCCGTAACCTCCGCGTTAAACGCCCTGGGGGCATTTCCCGCCGTCGTTGGCAAGTTGCGTCGGACCAGAACATCAAGCGGGTCGGACGTCGAAATAGCAAAAGCAACGGAAACAGAAACCGTAACTACCTCGGGCAACGTTCCCACTTCCCTAGCCGCCGCACCGTCATTCTCGCCCTCGACGATTTTGGATGTATTGGAAACCGAATGGACCGATCAACCTTGGGGAGCACCTCAAGCGCGCGACGCAGGCTACGGAGCTCTGGCGGGGCTGCTGCTGGGAGTGATCATGGCAGTGACCACTCGGCCCACGTCGCCGCGTCAAGGCGGGTTAACAGCAGCTCAACAGACAAGACCGACGAGTGGAGAACAACACGGTCGTGACAGCGCCGGGCGAAGGGCGGTGGACAAGGACCCGAGTTCGCAACAGACCGCAGCATCACCAGGATCTCAGAGTCCCGTGAACGTGGAGCAGAACATGGAAGAACTGACCGATTTGTTGGCAGATCTGGCGGAGCGCGGCGAGGCGGACCGTGGCGTCACCGGTAACCGGAAAACGAACGATTTGGATAACGGCAACGCGCGCGATCTTCCTTCCTCCTGAAATAATGTTAAAGTCGAATCCTAAGACAAATAAAAGTGATCATGTCCCAGAGTCATTCTCGCACCATCCACGTTAGCCGTTCGATCGTGCATAGCCTATACCGATTGGCCGATGCCATTGCCATCGTTGCGATGCTCGCCGTGTTGGTCAAGATCAGCAAGACCTGCACCAAGCAAGACTTTGTTTTGGCGGGAACTTCGTCGATGATCGCGTTTGCGATCGTGGCCGAATTCTGCGGACTTTACCGCAGTTGGCGTGGGACACTCTTCTTGCGAGAAGTATTCATCGCGTTGGCAGCTTGGACGATGGCAATGGGAATGCTCTTGGTTGCGGGGGTGATGTTCGACATTAATCCGGGGCTGACGCGTAAGGCTTTTATTTCGTGGTACGTGTCAGCCGGATTCACCATTGGTGCGATTCGGGGACTAACGCGATACTTCCAAGCATTATTGCGTTCGCGAGGCGTCAACACGCGAGGCTACGCGATTGTGGGTGCCAACACACTGGGGGTACGGTTAGCGAGAAACATTCACGAAACGCCCCACATGGGGTTGCACCTGATCGGGTTTTACGACGACCGCCCGGACGAACGGACCGTTGAAATCCCGCAAGAACTGGGGGAACTTCGCGGAAACATCGGCGAACTCGTCGAAATGGCGCGCAGCGGTGATGTCAGCATCATCTACATCGCCTTTCCGATGCGCGCTGAAGAACGCATTCGGGGAGTCCTCGACAGACTATCTGACACGACAGCGTCTGTGTACATTGTGCCGGATTTTTTTGTTTTCGAGCTGCTCCATTCACGGTGGTCGAACATCCAAGGCTTACCGGTGGTGAGTGTCTTCGAGAACCCGTTGTACGGCGTCGACGGATTGCTAAAACGCTGTCTGGACGTTGCCTTGGGTATCGTGTTGCTAGCGATGCTGGCAATCCCGATGTCGATCATCGCCCTACTCGTAAAGGCGACGTCGAAGGGCCCGGTATTCTTTCGACAACGCAGGTACGGACTTGATGGCCAGGAGATTCCGGTGTGGAAGTTTCGCACCATGACCGTTTGCGAAGACGGAGACGTCGTGACACAGGCAACTCGCGGCGACAATCGAATCACGACCGTCGGCGGGTTTCTCCGTAAGACGTCGTTGGACGAATTGCCGCAACTATTCAACGTACTCAAGGGGGACATGTCCCTGGTCGGCCCTCGACCGCACGCCACGGCCCACAATGAACTATTTCGGAAACAGATTCCCGGCTACATGTTGCGGCACAAAGTCAAGCCGGGGATCACCGGCTTGGCGCAAGTCAATGGCTGGCGAGGTGAAACCGACACGCTGGAAAAGATGGAGCGACGCATCGAGTGCGACCATCAATACATTCGTGAGTGGTCGATCTGGATGGACCTGAAGATCCTGTTGCGGACGCTATCGGTGGTGTTCTCGACAAAAAACGCCTACTGATCGCCGCCACTAGTGTTTCGCGAATCGTCCACGAATACGCCACGCCTTACGCGAAACCCGGCCGAGGAAGTGACCCGGCAGTAAGCGTTTCCAAAGGCTAAGCCAATACGAGCTTCGTGGCACGTAAACGTGCAGATCACCTTTCCACATTGCCGACAAACACGCGCCGGCCACCACTTGGGCGCTGATATGCGACTTGCCCACCATGTACTGCATGACATCATGGATCTCGCTGGAACTTGTTTGGGAATGCACAAAGATGTTCGACGGAAAGAATGCCGGACACGCTACTGTCACAGAGACGTTTTGTCCTGTGAGTTCCACGGCGAGTGTTTCGCTCAAGGCCAGCACACCTGCCTTGGTGGCGTTATAGGTCGCAGCCCAAGGGATGGGGACGAACGCTGCGTAGGATGCGACGTTCAGCAATCGCGCCCGTTGAGGGTTCGTCCGCAGCCAAGGGAGCATCGTGTGGATCCCAAACAGCGTCCCGCCAAGATTCACCGACACTTGCCACTGGATATCATCCACGGTGCCGCTACCGTGCTCGCAGGCCGCGAGTACTCCGGCGTTGTTGACCAGCACGTCCAAGTGCGGCCATACTGTCTGAAGGGTATCGCGAAGATGTCTCCATTCCTCGGCGTTGGATACATCCAGAACATGGGCACAGGCCTGTCCGCCCCCGGTACGAATCTCATCGGCGACAAATTCCGCGGCTTGGAGGTCGACGTCGGTAACAGCCACATCATATCCCGCCGCTGCCAGCTGCAGTGCAAACTCGCGACCGAGCCCTCGCCCGGCACCAGTGATCACTGCCGTTTTCATCATGCGGATTCAATCGCGGCGTAAATTCGTGTGTCATGAAGCGTATCGGCGATGAATCGAACACCGACAAACTCATGGTGCCGACTGTGATCACCAGGCACAGCCACGGCAAATGAATTGGCTGCTACCGCCGCACGGCAACCGATCTGGCTGTCCTCCAACACCATCATCCGCGAGGTTGGCACGCCGAACCTGTCGGCCGCCATGTCATAGATTTGTGGATGCGGTTTACCATGCGTGATATCTTCGGCCGTGATCGAAAACTCAAAACGAGGCAAGAGCCCCGAAAGCACCATCAACCGATCGAACATGGCTCGTCGACTGCTGGTCGTGATGGCTTTGGCAATGCCACGCATTTCCAGCCAGTCGAGCAATTCCAACAGACCAGGCATTGTCTGCAGACGCGTCGGGAGGATTTCGTCAAACAACTGATCATTTTCTCGTTCCAGGTCGGACACATTGTCGGTCAGACCGTGTCGGTCGATCATGATTTGCAGTGAAATGGGACTGGGGCGTCCCATCATTTCATTCAGCAGATCAGTGGTTAGCGTATGACCACGACGACGAAGTATCTCACCGCCGACGTACTCATATAGCTCTTCTGTGTTGAACATCAACCCATCCATGTCGAACGCAACAGCGGAAATAGGTCCCGGCTTTGGATTAGAAATTTTTTGCATATTACCGCAATCTTTTCAACTCGTCAGATACCTGGCCAACGCCTGTTGCCAGGAGGGCAACGGCCGGCAACCGGTCGAAAGGTACTTGGACATGTCGAGCACACTATAACTTGGGCGTTGGGCGGCGGCACCATACTCGAGGGAACTGATTTCCTGAACGTCAACGTCCAACTTCGCCAGGTGGAAGATTTCCTTTGCGAACTGGCTCCAGCAAGTTTCGCCGGAATTTGTAAGGTGGTACAACCCCCACAACGATTCATCAGTAGGCAGATTGCCCGCTTTGGTCGGTGTTGCGAGGGCAACTTCCAACAGCTGTAGTATTGCTGGTACGAGGTGCTCGACATACGTTGGCGTGCACTGCTGGTCGGCAACGATGCGCAACTCGGATCGTTGGCTCCCCAAACGCAACATGGTGTCGACGAAATTGGCCTTTGCCACCGGCCCGTACAACCCACACGTGCGAATGATCAGATGGCGCGGGACCCCTGCCGCATGCTGTTCACCCGCCAATTTGCTCGCCGCGTAGGTACATGCCGGCATCGGTACATCGGATTCGGTCCAGGGCATACGGTTCTCCGACGGTTGTCCGAAAACGTAGTCGGTACTGATGTGGACCAATGCCGCATCGTGCTGCTGACACCATTTGGCAAGCGTCGTTACCCCATCGGCATTGACGGCATAACAGACATCCGGCTGGTGTTCGGCATGATCTACTTGAGTATATGCGGCACAGTTGATGATGATAGCTGGTCGGACGATATCGAGTGCGCGGTAGACGCTTGCCGATTCGAGGAGGTCGCAGTCGGACTTTGCCAGGGGCACACACCTGTCCTTCAGATGTCGTGCGAAGGCGCGCCCGAGCTGTCCATCAGCCCCTGTAACCGCAGTTCTCACTTTGCAGTCCCCACTTACCACAACCCGGCATCCAGATTGCCCCACCATCGCTGCTTCAACAATCACAGCCTCGGAGCGACGCAGCGATTCGACGTCTTCGTCACGAAGTACGACGGCTTATTTGCAGTACACTGTCGATCAACTAGAATGTTCGAAAGATTGCGTAACCGCAAGTGGGCTGGGAAAGTTTCACGCAGTGTTCGGCAAGCGGCCGGAGCCCGTAATTGTTCGGCTGATGCCTGATTGAAGGAAGTGGCACACGAGACCTACGATCGTACTTCGATGAACGTTACTCCATACAAACTGCCGGGATTATTGTTGATTGAACCGCGAGTCTTTCATGACCAGCGCGGCCAGTTTTGCGAGACGTTTCAGGCGCAGCGGTACCGAGACATCGGCATTGCCGAGGAATTCGTTCAGGACAATTACTCGCGGTCGTGCCGGGGCACATTGCGAGGGTTGCATTATCAGCTGCCACATCCGCAAGGGAAGTTGGTATGGGCGTTGTCAGGCGAAGTCTACGATGTCGTGGTAGACTTGCGCCGTAGTTCGCCGACGTTCAAACAGTGGGTCGGCGTGCGATTGAGTGAGAAAAGCCTCCAGCAGCTGTACGTCCCCCCCGGCTTTGCCCACGGCTTTTACGTCCTCAGCGGCGCCGCCGACGTCTTCTATAAGTGCACTGACAAATACTATCCCGCTGGTGAGCAAACGTTGCGGTGGGATGACCCCGAGCTGGCGATCACTTGGCCGGATCCGAATCCTCTGGTATCGCAGAAGGACTCTCAGGGGAGTCTACTGTCAGAACTGCCCTATTTCGATTAGGCATCGTGCGCTACGGGGCAACGACTCCGCCGGTGCTGGGTGTGTTCGTAAGAAACACACCAAAGCTACGATCGAACGGCAGTACACGGTTGATATACTGGTCGACCCACAGATTTACCTTTGCGATGCAGCTGCCCGGAACGTAGACGACGTCGTGAGGCTGAAGCGGCACGTCATGCCGAGGATCGCAGTTTTCAATAGCGGCTTGAAGATTGTATTCACAGCAGCGGCCGTCGGCGTGCTTGACAATCACCCGTTTTAGGTCAGCCGTTTCCTTGAATCCACCGGCTGTAATCACGGCTTGCAAGAGTGTGAGATCGCCGGACATTGCCACGCGTGCTGGCGAAAGAACTTCACCGCCGACATAGATCGAGTTACCCGAAGATGATTGCACCAGTACGACGAGTTCAGAGCTCTTAAGGTCCTCGGCATAACGGATCATCAATTCCTGCCGCAAATCTTCGGGAGTTCGACCCGCAGCAAGAACGTCACCGACGATCTGCAAGGAAATGAATCCATCGGGACGAACAGTGACGATTTCGTTAAGTTCCGCGACATTCCGGAACTTGATTTCCAACCGATCCCCCCAGGCAATCTGGTAGCCATCCGAGCAAGCCGGAGACGGCGGTGGTGTTTCCAGCCGCGGCGCTTCGACTGCCCTAAGAGTTGTTGGCGGCGTCTCGGGAGGAAGCATCGGGACGCCTCCCGCCTCTTCGACGATCGAGGCAAATACTAAATCATCACCGGCCTGCTCGTAGTTCACCAGTCGAATTGCGGAGGATGGCGTGGGCCAGCGATCGCCCGGTACGCGCAGCCGCTTGCCGGCGCACCCCAGCAAGGCGGCAGAAAGCAGCAACAGCATCAACGAAGTTGCTCGTTTACGGTTCATTCGATGTTGCCTGCGGAAGGTGACACTTGAGCTACCATTTCCGTCGAGTGGCAGCTTTACCTAACGATCGGTAGGGGTGATGCGGAACGTAACGAAATTGCCGCCAGCCGTCACAATCGACGAAAATCAGCCAGCCTGTGCAAATGACGCAAATTAACCTGGCAAAATCACTACTCCTGGGGGGTGAAACTCGGCGGCAGTTAGCTTATAGTGAACTTCGAACGTTTGGGCGGGACGTTTCATGCTTGATTATAGCCGAGCCCAGTTGCTCGAAGTCCTCTTGGTTAGGTGCTCCATGAGACAAGAATCCCATTGCGTGACGCCGGGCGAATCGTCGTCCGGGGACACGTCTGCTTTGCTCGGACCGGAACTGTTGCTGGTCGTCGACTTTTACTGGCGACGTCGGTATTGGTTGCTTGCAGGAATGCTAGCGACGATGGCAATGGCCCTGGCGTATCTCTGCATCGTGGGACCTCGATACGACGTCGTGGCGTCGCTCTATTACCGGATGGGTCAGGAGATCATGCCACCGCCGACGATTCAGGGCAAACAGATCCTGGTGACACGCCGCAAGGAGGACGTGAACAACGAGATTGAGATCCTCACCAGTCCCGACTTGATGCATGAGGTGGTTGCGTCATTAGGGGAGGCATTTTTTACGCCACCGCCACCGGTAACACAGTGGCAGAAAATCAAGCGGACATTGAGTAACGCGAAGCGAGCGGTTACCGATACGGTACAGCTTGCGTTAGAGAAGCTGGGATTACGCCCGAAGCTGACGCAGCTTGAGAAGATCGAATTGGCTTTGTCCGAGCAGTTGGACGTTGAGTTGGTAGAGGACACGGACGTGATGAGTATTACTCTAACGACACCGGCGCCCGACCATGGCGAGATCATTCTGGAGCGGTTACTGGAAGCCTACCACATTCGGCATCTTGCGACACATGAGGACTCCGGGGTGCGGCAGTTTTTCACTGAGCAGACACAACAGCGGCGTGAGGAGTTGCGGGCGTCTGAGGCGCGGCTGCTGGAATTCCAAATCGAGAACGACGTGTGGTCACTGGATACCACAACTGACGAATCGATGTCTCTTCATGAGAAACTGCAGCAGGACATAGTGTCGGCGGAAGCACAACTGGCATCATTGGAAACGGAACTAAAGTCGATCGACTTGCAGTTGGCGGACCAGCCGGAATCCGTATTGATTCGTCGTCGACAACAGTTCAATCCCGTACGTGCGGAATATCAGGAGCGGATCGCGACGGTTGCACTGGCAGGTGCTGCAATTGCGTCCTCCTATCGCGAGGGAACCCCAGAAACTTTGAGTTGGCAAGAGCAACGGGAGGCGTTGCAACGGGGACATCAGTTGGAACCGGAATTGGTCCCGTTTGACGAGGAGTACGGATTGAATTCGGCTCGGGTGGCGTTGCAAGCGACCAGCCACAGCAAATCGGCGGAATTGGATGGCTTACGCAAGCGGGTGGAGGTGTTACATCGTCGACGTCAGGAAGTAGAACAGACGCTGGAGAAAAACGTCCGGGTTCGCTCCCAGGCGCAGCAGATGCAGCGTGAGGTCGAGTTATTATCCAAAAATTACGCGACGTACGCCGGCAGCTACGAGGAAGCACGTATTACCGAGGTAATGAATCAAGCGTCTTTGGCCAATTACCGCGTCGTTTCTCCACCCACGGCGATACTTACGCCCCGTGGTCCGAGTTTGAAAATGGTGCTGGTTGCTGCAGCTGTCGCTGGTATGGCGATGGCAAGTGGTTTGGCACTGGTATGGGACATTCAAACGGCCTTTCGTGTCCGCACGCGGGGAAAAAAAGCAATTGAAAAGGCGTAACATTCTGCGTTGGTCTGCGATTGGTATAGGTAAGCTAGTGTGTATTACCGGGTCTTTACAATGAGTATGTGCCAATAATGATTACAAATGATCGAAACGTATGGCGTGACAAGCGGATCTTTATCACAGGGGGGACCGGCACCTGGGGCCAGGAATTCACACGGCAGTTGTTGGAAGCCGGAGCCGCTGAAATCACGATTTTCTCGCGCGGCGAATACCGACAGGTAGAGATGCGCCGGCGTTTTCAGGAAGCAACCAACGTTCGTTATCTGCTCGGTGACGTGCGAGAACGCAAGGAGTTGATCTCGGCCTGCCGAAACCACCAGGTGATCATCCACCTGGCAGCGCTAAAGCACGTCCCCGTCGTGGAAGAGAACGCACGAGAGGCCGTAAAAACGAATGTCATTGGCACGCAAAATGTCGTGGATGCTGCGTTGTCTAATCAAGCGGAATGCGTATTGTACGTATCGTCCGACAAGGCGGTCGATCCCGTGAATTTCTATGGGATCACGAAACTGGCATCGGAGCGGATCGTTCAGTTGGCGAGCCAGGAGTCGTCGGGGACTCGGATGATCACCTATCGAGCGGGTAACGTAATGGGTTCGGCAGGAAGCGTGATACCGATCTTCCAGGAAACACTCTCTCGCCATAACAAGATTCGCGTTACCGATCCATCCATGACGCGGTTTTTCCTACGCAAGAGCGAGGTTGTTGCTCGGGCCTGCGAGGCCGCGGAACTGGGAGTGGGCGGCGAGGTCCTAGTACCCAAAATGCGCGCCACGACACTGGATTCACTGACAAAAGTCATGATCAAGCACTTGGGCGATGAACGGGTGACGGTCGAGCGGATCGGCATACGACCGGGCGAGAAGATTCATGAGTTGTTGATCAGTCGCAACGAGATCGAACGGACGCGCGAACTGGATCGGCTGTGGGTGATTCTGCCGTTTTTTCCGCCGCCGGCGATGGAGCAGCATTACGCGGAGTGTTCGCCGGTGCCTTTTAACGAGTATTCCTCGCTCACCGCGGATCATTACTCGTTAGAAGACCTCGAGTCGCTGTTGGCCAGCGAGTCATTCCTAACACCGGTGACCAGTCCTGGGGAGGACCTGTATTTCAAGAAGGGCCCGTATGCTTTTCATTAGGGAATGAATCGCTCGAAATTTTCGTATCGTCCCGGCGATCCCTTCCGATTTATGGTACTTCGATAAGAGCAGACGGCCGATGCCATTTTCGCCCTCGAATCCGCCCGTCACTGACATCCGCTGCGAGGAAGGCGTTTGCAGCGCCCACGTCGAATTCGAAGCGGACGTAACGGTGATCATCGTCAACTATAAAACTCCGCACGTATTGCAGCGGGGCCTGGAGAGCATCTTTGCTTCGCGGCAACAGGTGCGATATGAAGTGATCGTGATCGACAACGCATCGGGCGATCACAGTGCCGAGATGGTGCGGCAGAAATTCCCGCAGGTCCGATGTATTGCGAATCAAGAGAATCTCGGACACACCGGCGGTTGCAACCAGGGAATGAAGTTAGCGAAGGGGCGATTCCTGTTCTTGCTCAATAGCGACACAATATTGCCCGACTCCACCCTGAATATTCTAGTTCGTTACCTTGACCTCCACCTCAACGTGGGAGCGGTTGCGCCCCGAGTAATGAACGTTGATGGCAGTGTGCAAGGGACGGTCAAACGATTTCCGTCTCCGTGGGCGGCATTGTTTGGACGGTTCTCAATTCTCACCCGGCTATTCCCCCAAAACCCTTGGTCACAACATTATTTGCTCTATTCAAGCCAACATTCCGATGAGCCG
>JAGQPD010000333.1 GCA_020426865.1 Planctomycetales bacterium | reverse complement strand
AAAGCACGCCGGCCACGATCACGTTCTTGATCCACGGCCGGTCCACGACCCCGGTCAGTCGGTGAGCGAACGCCAAACCAACCAACAAGGCAACCGCCAAACCGATCAAAAACCACTGTTTGCGAAGATGAATCATTGAAATATCGTCTGTCTTGCCTCACCCTACGACCGACAACGCGGTCATGCCGCCCGATATGTCAAAAGACTACCGCAAATTCATCATCGACTAAAGACAGGCAGCGTCGCGACCACTGGCCGAATCGCTCTATCGCCCCTTTACTATCGCGACTAAAATCTAAGAATTACGTGTTTCGTTCCCATTCCCCCCAGAACCCGCAGTTTACAAATGCTTCGATACTGGACCGCTGGCGAATCGCACGGGAAGGCCCTCATCGCGTTGGTCGATGGCTTTCCGGCTGGCATTGATATCGATACGTCGATCATCGACACCGAATTGAAACGTCGACAAGGGGGCTACGGTCGCGGTGGCCGCCAGCGGATAGAAACCGATCGCGTCGATATCCTCAGTGGTATTTGGCGCGGCCAGTCGATTGGCAGTCCGGTGGCGTTACAGGTGGTCAACAAGGATTACAAGCTCGAACGGCTCGACGATCTCGATCGACCTCGTCCTGGACATGGCGACCTGACCGGGGCGATCAAGTACCTGGGCAGCATCCGAGGGGTACTGGAGCGGGCCAGTGCGCGAGAAACGACGGTCCGCGTCGCGGCTGGTGCGCTGGCCCGACAGATCCTTCTGCCATTCGGCATCCATGCTTTGGGATATGTTGTGGAGCTTGGGGGGCGACCGCTGAGCGTCCCAGAGGGACCGATCGATACACTGCTACCGTTGCGGGAAACAAGCATTGTCTATTCGTTGTCGCCGGAACAGGACGACGAGATGAAGGCGTTTATCGACGCCACGGGCAAGGCGGGGGACACCCTAGGTGGCATCGTCGAGGTGCGGGTCGAAGGCCTGCCGTTCGGCCTGGGGACACACGCTCAATGGGATCAAAAACTGGATGGCCGTATCGCGCAAGCAGTGATGGCAGTGCAAGCGATCAAGGGCGTAGAAATTGGGCTGGGTTTCGAAGCGGCTCGCAGGGTAGGATCACAGGTCCATGATCCGATTCAATACGATGCCCAACAACAAGGGTCGTCGGGTTTGGGCTATACGCGTCCGACGAACAACGCGGGCGGATTGGAGGCGGGCATGACCAACGGCCAACCGCTGGTCGTGCGCGCGGCGATGAAGCCGATCAGTACATTGGCCAAGCCATTGGAGTCGATCAATTTAGCAAGTAAGACCAAGGAAGAAGCGGCGTACGAGCGGAGCGACGTCTGTGCATTGTCAGCGGCGAGCGTGATCATTGAGAACGTCGTGGCGTTTGAAGTGGCACGTGCTTTTGTTGAGAAGTTCGGCGGCGATAGCCTTCGCGAGATGCAAGCGCGCTGGGAGAGCTTTCAGCAGCTGGCGCGACAGCGTTGAGCCAAGCAACTGCGCGCCCAGCATGACTGGCCGTCGGCAGTGGGCCTTGAGCAAGACAAGAAGTCTGCATGAGTGGGATGCGAACTTACGGAATGCGAACGTTAGTATGCCGCGGCGTCTTCTTTTGCGCTGCGTTGCTGCCGACGCTGGCGGTAGCTGCCTGGTCAACGTGGCGCGCTACGTCGGATGCTTCGCAATACTATGCCGATCAGATCGCCTATCAGCTTGGCGGCCACGTCGCCATTGACGACGTTGAATACCTGGCACCAGGCTCGTACCGATTGATCGGCATGCGGCTCTGCGATGCTGAGAACGACGGTCCGCTCCTAGAAACGACAGCGGTCACCATCGACTTTGCGCCAACGCTCGACCACCGCGACGCAACATTCACCAGCGTCACGCTGGAATCGGCCACACTGCATCACGAACGCATCGGTGAACTTTGGCTGATGTTGCATCCGCGCATGCTGCGCCAACGTGACTTCCCACCGCGCCCCATCGAACTGACCTGTCCGGAATTGGAACTGGTCGGCCGCGACGGAACTCAACGTCTGCACAACGTCCGCTTCTATATGCAGCAATTGGAACAAGGACCACAACTGCGTGTGGAATTCCATTTGGCCAACGGGCAATTGGGATCGGCAGTCTATCCGATCACGATCGAGATTTCGCGAGTCGCTTCTTCCACATCCCCCGTCACACGAGTCGTGTTGCACACTCACGGTCAGCCATTTCCTTGTCATCTGCTAACAGGCGATTTGGCGTGGATCAGCCGCCTTGGTGATCTCGTGCAATTCGAGGGAACAGCCAATATGTACCACGAGCACGAAGGTTGGAGCGGATCGTTGAACGGCACATTTTCGGGACTGGATCTCGATCGCCTTGCGCATCCCAACCAACAGCCGTCGATCAGTGGGCCCGCCACATGTCAGGTGCGTTCGGCGAACTGGTCGCGCGGGGTACTCAACTACCTGAACGCCAACGTATCGGCCGGCCCCGGAATCGTCGCGACCGACACCATCCACCACGCCGTCGACCGCTGGAACTGCCGACTGCTGCCGGATGCCGATGTACCAGGATCGCAAGTTCGGTATGAAGAACTGCGGGCGGAAGTCCACCTGCTGCGGGACGAAAAGCTGCGGATTTACGGCGTCTGTGAGGAACACCCCGAAACCGTCCTGCGGACACTCCATGGCCCCCTGCTGCGACAACCGGCCGCGCCGCTTAGCGACATTCGAATGTCACTTCCAGCCGCCGCTCGAGCGATCCTCGCGGAATTGCCGTGAGTTGCCACGAGCGACGACGATCGAGCACGAGTACCGCTGCGCTGAGCACAATTGTTGACGGCTTGGGTTCTCTACAAGTAGGATAACGTCAGCAACCGGCACCCATGCTAGCTGGCGGTTTGTCGATCAATCCATGCGGGAGATAAGGCATGGCGAACGAAAAAATCGGACTGTTCCTACTTTTGCTTTGCGCGTTTCTTTCGAGTCTCCTCAACGTTGGCAAGCTTAGCGCTCAGGCGGATCTATTCGGAGGAGAGGCTCCGAATCAGTCGCGAGATGAGCAGGTATGTGAAGTTACAATCCCACGGTCCGCAGACGAGGAACTGTGGTTAGCGTTTGCGATGCGCAAACTCAGTCCCTGCGAGAAACGATACCTCAAGCAATCCTCGGACGCTCTGCGTGATCCGTGGAATCTGACGTCTGGTCTGGCGGCTATCACTGTCGGCCATATCGGACATAACGACGGGATCGAGGTACTCTGGGAAGCGGCCGAGAATCGGTTTCGTGATACGGAAACCCGCATTTGGAGCATTGAAGCGGTGGCCGGCATCGCTCAACCCGATGCCATTCCGCGACTTATTGGGTTGCTGGATGACCCGCGTGTTGGCGTTGACGCTCTGCGGGCGCTGTTGTTGCTCTCCAGGAATCCGCTCAAGTTGACCGCAGATGACATATTGGAATACTGTTCGATGTTCGGTGACTATTGGCCAGCACCTCAGCCGGAGCACCTGCTAGGTAACGGAGGTGGCGGGTATCCGCCCGGTGAGAAGGTCATTGTCTACACTGGAAAAGAACTCCTTGCTCGGCAAATCGGAGGTTATCGCGATTTACCGTGTGATAATCCATATGGTTACCGAGGCACGGGTGGTTTTTCGTTCCGGCCCACTCACGCGGGCTACGGTCGTGATCCCTACTTTAGCGCAATTGGCCTGCGTAATGAGATCCCCGATGACGCGAGACGAAAGTTCGCGAATCTTCAGCTGCGATACCAGCAGTGGTTCAGCGTGCAGAAGACCGTTAGACCTAACACGGCGGCTGCTTACCGTTATACGTTGATTCACCCGCTTATGAATTCAGCGAACGTTCAGGAGACGCTCGGGCAAGATTCTATTCTGCGTGTGCTTGCTGGAAATGTACCGGAGTTTGCAGAAGACAAGGTGCCGTTAGTTCGAATACCGGAGTCAACACGCGATCGTGATCCGCGAGTAATCGCAGCAGAAAACTACATTGTGGCACAGCTAAAAAGGCTTTCGCCAATATCTATGGCGGAGCTTCGCAATATCGTAAAAGAAGATGCAGCGGTGCTGATCGATCCTCTCTCTTCGATTGCTGCGCGTGCCGATGGCGCAAAGCACATTACTGAGGCATACGGCAAGGATGGACTGCACATACTCGCTTCGATTGCCGCTGACAGGTTTGAGAACGCTCAAGTGCGAACGGCGTGCGTTCAACGAATCGCCGAGCTTGACATAGCCGTAACAACGGAAGTTCTGCTAGCGTTGTCCGCTGATCCTCAGCTAACGGCAGTTGCGATCGCTGGTATTGAGGGCGCGGTCGATCAGCTGAAACGGCTTCACCGAACGGATCCGACACTGAAGCTGGACTACCCAGCGCATTGGTGGGGTCACTCCGATGACGTTCGAATGTGGGTAACATCAGCGGTACATACCCATCAGGAGTTGTCGATTTGGGAACGTTCTCGACAATAACTGCGCGGCATAGCGTGTCGAAGGGAGTCGTCAAACGGGGGGCGCCGGGATACCAGGTGTAAACAATGCGACTTGGAGGATCGTAGATTAGCACATCACCCATTTTTTTCTCATCACCTGTCGCCGTTACCGCGATGAAACGACCACCTACTTTCGTTTCGAGAATCAGTTTCGACGTGGATGCAGGACGATGTCCGATTGGCCACCAAACGTCAATCTGAGTGACGAACAGCTGAAACGCCTGTTCGATTGGGCATGAAACAATTATCGAGCGTTCCAACGGACGACTCATGACGCCCCCTTCCGATTTGCCAGTTTTGCAAAACTGATCGAGGGCTTCGTCCCAGAACGCTTCGAGCCACGTCCGTGCGGCTTCAAAGCCGCTGTGATGAAGACGAAAGAAATGTCGATTCCCGCGTGCCTCGACGGTCACTAGGTTTGCTGTTTCCAAAATCCGCAGATGTTTGGAAACGGCTGGGCGGCTGATAGGCAGCAACGCCGCAATCTCGCCCACCGAGGCCAAAGAACGCACACAATTTCCCTACGCGTCGCGTTCCCGAGTGCGTCCAGCGTCAAATGGGTCGCGTCTTCAAGTTTTGGTGCATTGGTAACCATATAGTTACGGTAACCATTAGGTTACGCAGTTGTCAATAGGTTACGCAGTTGTCAAACGGCTGGGGGGGGTAAATCGACCGTTCGCTTGGCCACGAGTGATTGCTACCTTGGCCCAATCCTAGCGAAGGCACAATGAAGTGACATCTGTGGCTACGTTAGGATTGGGCCGTCCGAGAGGGATATTCCGCAACCCGTGAAATCAGTCAGCGCTGGCCGACGTTGCACGTC
>JAGQPD010000332.1 GCA_020426865.1 Planctomycetales bacterium | reverse complement strand
GACTCCCACAACCGTATCGTAGCCTTGTGCCATGCACCTGATTTCGTCGTGGATGCAGGCGGCAATGGCCGCCTCTTCAACTTCACTATCGGACGCATCGGGCCGGCCGCAGCGAATGTTCTCGCGGATGCTTGCCGAGAACAGGAACGGCTCCTGTGCCACAACCGAAACCTTGTCGTAGATATCATTCAACCGCAGCTGCCGAAGATCCGTCCCATCGAATAGGATGCAACCCGACATGGGATCGTAAAGCCGAACCAGCAGGTTTAACAACGATGACTTGCCTGCCCCTGAAGGACCGACGATCCCAATCGTCTCACCTTCGTTGACGCTGAAACTGACGTCCGACAACACAGCGGCTTCACCGTAGGCGAACCCGACACCTTCGCAGCGAATTATCTTCGGTGCGGTTGCCAGGGCCTTCGGTCGTTCCGACTCGCGTATCGCTGGCTCTGTCCCTAGAAACTCGGCAATCCGCCAGACCGACGCGTGCCATGTCTGAATCTCCACGTACTGCTTATGAATCAGATGCAACGGAGTGTGCATGACACGAATCGCCATCACGAACGCCAATAGCGACGGCCAGCTGATTGTCCCTTGGGTGACTTGAAAACCTCCGACCAAAACGACGATCACAACACTCAAGCCCGCAAGCGACTCCATTCCGACTCGCCCTAACGACTGCAGTCGCGTCATGTGGATCATTTCGTCGAAGTAGGCCGCACCGGTCTCGACGCTTTGGCGTGTCTGCATCTCTTCACCGCGGAATGTCTTGATCACTCGCATTCCATGAAGGACTTCCAGAATCACGTCAAATAGCAGGTACTCGGATCTGCGAACCGCGTACGACCGCACCCGCAGCTTGTTCGCAACCAGGAATACTGGCAGCGAAATGATCGGCAGCACCAGCACTACCCAAAGCGTGAGGGAGGAGCTGATCCAAGCGGCCATCAACAGCAATCCAATCACCACGCATGCCTCCAGCACACTATTGGCGGCGGCATGCACGACCATCCTCAACTGTGACACGTCAGTGCGAATCGTTTGAATCACCTCTCCCGATCGCTGCTGATCCGCATAGGGCACCGACAGTTCCAACAACTTGCGAATCAGTCGCTCCATCACTCCCAACTCGATCACCTTGATCAGTCGCTGTACGACAATCTGGTTGTCATAGAGAAACAGTGCCCCTAACGTGTAGACAGTCAGCATCAAGGTGGCAATTACCCACGCTACGGCGTCCTGGCCCAAGACGCTGGCGGTAAGTCGTGTAAAGCTGGACTCTTCGTGCACCGCCGCCGCAAGAAACTCGCGAATCAAGAAAATCACCGCCATCGACGTCGCCGCTCGGCCCACCGAGCTAAGCACGAACCTTGCCAGCAACACCACATGGTGCGATAGTAGTGACCATACAAGTTTTGTTGGACTTACCATTACCTTGCAACGTCTATGGTGTGGATATCGTAGTTGTGGCGTTCACTGTGAATATGGTCTCGTTTACGGACGGCTAATAAGGTAGCGTAGGATTTGTGCCAGGCGGTCGCGAGGCTGTTCACAAAGCCCCATGCGAAACCGAAATCGCTCTCCGACACGGCGTCTCTCCGCTCCCCGTTCCGCATACCTTAGCCATTCGCTTACTTGTCGCCCCAACCCAGAAATCCCCGGTGTGCCATCCAAGCGTTCCATCACGGCGACCGGCACCTTTGCCGACAGCAGCTTCCCTGCCAACCACGTGCCCAAAGCAACGGTACGCCGACAGTTAGCCTGCCGCGCCGCTTCGTCAACACGATTCCAATCGATGATCTCACCCCGATTAATCAACTCGGCAACGTCGCAAATCCAACGTATCCGCTCCCACCAGTGCTTGGCACCATGGATCGATAAGACTGCCAATGAATCCTCGATCGACAACTTCCTTACCAGCGGACACGCAGCCTCTAACGGAGTGCCGGACTTCCATAGCCGGTCAAAGTCGACGCGATAATTGAACCAGCTGGGCGCCAAGTCCCAGTGCACGTCCAACGTCCCGTCGGCACGTTCGAACTCGCAGGCAAATACCTGCCGGTTTTTGTCGCGACGCTCCCACCAAGACGTAAATCCCTCAGTCGTTAACAATTCCGATACCTGTTCAAAGTCCGTGCGGTCGATGATCAAGTCGAGGTCGCCACATTCACGCAGAGCCAAGTCGCCGTACGCGTCACGACACAATGTCGGCCCCTTAAACACCAACACCCGTACCCCCGCCTGCTGAAAATATCTCGCGACCTCTTCCAAAACCGCTGCCAATCGCTGACCACGTATCGCCAACTCCGTCGCGTGCCCAGATAACTCCGATAACACATGGTCCGGAATACGCCCGTCAGGCAGCTCCCTTAGATGTCGATACGTAAGCGGCCGGATTCGATGCCACCAACATCGATCAAGCACAACCTCCCAATCCAATCGCTCCGTTACCAATTCAGACATTCTAGCGCGAGTCGCGTCCGATGGGGCAACCTGAGCGCAACAGAAAAGGAGCTCGTCCTCGAGTGCGGTGGTTGAAACGGGCGGGCAATCGATCATGATGTCACCCAGCTGTCCCCAGCTGGTCCGTCCGGCTTGGCTGGTTTGCTCGACGGCTGGGACAGCCGTGTAACAGTGCGACGGCTGGGACAGCCGTGTAACAACTACCTAGCCTAATCGAGCGGTCCCTCAGAGGCAACCAAACCAACTGCCGCGGGCGAGCCGGCCGGGACGATATTTTTTGCAAACTGCACACGCCCCGCAACCTTGCTGCCCAGCGACCATATGCCTTGTGGTTCGAGGTATTCACGACAACGCTAGCAATCGGCCGGCCACCGTAACTGGTCGCTCAGCATCAACCACAAAGTCCGCACAACACATACGACTGGCATCTTGACATCGCGATCACCGGAGAATTGCCGCAAGAGATCTGATGCCATCCAAACAGAATGGTCGACCGCTAAATCAGGTACGTCGCTCACAGGCCCTTCAAGAGCGACAATGAACACACTCCCACCGACATGCCATGATTCGCACGGTACAAGTTGCACTGATCATTACCTGCGGATGCCTAGGTTCGGGGTGCCGGTTGTTCGATGCCGCCTGGCGAACAACGGTTGTCGAGCCGATTCAGTATTCCCGCAACGCGTATGAGAAATTCTCTCGGCGCCATTTTACCGAACTGGCCGAGTTCGCACTTGCGCAGGCCAAATCGGAAGCTCGCGCTGAACTGGACCGGTACGACTGCGAACCGTATTCGGCCGACTACGAAGCGGGATTCGTCGATGGGTACGTGGACTACCTGGAAGCGGGTGGAAGCGGAATTCCGTCGCCGATGCCCCCGCGCCGGTATTGGCGCGCGAAATATCAAAACCCCGAAGGTTTTCAGCGAGTCGAGGAATGGGTGCAAGGCTTCCAGCACGGTGCCGCTGCCGCAAAAACTTCCCACTATCGCTCCTACGTCGTTATCCCCGTCAAGGACGCTGTGGCAACCAATACAATTCCCTACGGCTATGGTCGCGTCACGCCGCCTCGTGAAACAGAAGGACCTGGCGGGATGGACGCGACGAACCCACCGACAGCCAAGGAAGACACCTATGCCCGCCACGACCTCAACGATGACGGCGTGGTTGGCGAAACGCGTTTGAGCCGCCTGCCGCCGATCCAGCAGGCTGAAGGATTCAAGGCACCGTTTGTCAACTTATTGCCGCCAGCTTTTTCCAACCGACATGTCGACGATATCGAAGATCGGCAAGCGTCGCTCGATCATTCACGGATGAATCAAGATGCTAAGCTTGAATAACGTCAATAATATGGAACGCCGCATTACGCCAACTGCATATCGCCATTGCCGTGTCGGCACATTGCTGGCAC
>JAGQPD010000331.1 GCA_020426865.1 Planctomycetales bacterium | reverse complement strand
GCGAATCTTGCAAGAGAAGTTTGATCTGAAACTGATCAGCGACAAACCCCTTGTTGATTTGCAGCTGGCGATGGCCTAGCCTGTGCTTCTTCGGGAATCCAACAAGATATTGTGGCTTGCGTGCAGAAGGGTGTGTCCACCTATGAAATCTGTGGATGAGGCGAGATTAGAGTCGGATCTACAATACCGCTACGATTACTTGGCCGAGTTCATCGGTTTCACCGAGGACGACGTACGGCGAATCCACGGCTTGGCCGCTCGATTGACACCACGCATTCCCGCAATGGTCGATGGCACGTATCGCCAACTGTTGTCATTTGATGCCACGGCGCGGCATTTCCTGCCGCGCCAGTTCGGCTTCGAAGGACAACTGCCCGATGGGTTGGCGGCGCTCGGTCAGGATGCCGAACAGATCCAATTTCGCAAGGAACACCTGCGACGATACCTCCAGGCACTCGTCGGCAACCCCTACGACGCACGGATGGTGAAATACCTCAACGTCGTAGGAAAAATGCATACGCCGCAGTCGGGCAACAAGCAGATTGACGTGCCGCTAGTGCAAATGAACGCACTGATGGGACTGCTCTCGGACACACTAACCGAAACAATCTTCGATCTGGAATTGGATAAGAACGAAGAACGCAGTACGGTGCGTGCCTTTCAGAAATTGATGTGGATTCAGAATGATTTCATCAACCGACACTACCAATCAGCGTCACCGCAACCGACACCATCATCTCCCGATACACCGCCCGCCGCGTCAGCTTGGCGATAGCTAATGCCCTCCTCCGGTGCGGGTGCAGGCCGGATAGCATGGGTTCTTGCAGTTACAAACCTGTTACGAAGAATCGGTTGCCAATTGCGTATAAATAGTGGTAGATCACCGCTACACGATCGCGATTCGCAGATTTTCGCACAGGAGGTAACCATGCAACCAACTCGTCGAATTTGTCTACGGTTCGGCGTCCTCGCGACGCTGGCCGCGTCTTTATCTGTTCCAGCAACAGCGCAGACGCCGACTTCCTCAATTCGCTGGGCCTCAAACGTCATTATTCCTCAGACTCGCGTATTCCATGAACCACACATTGGAGGCGTGGAATTAGCCAGAGTCGACGCGACTGTGGAAATCCTCGAGCAGGTTGCGACGACTACGCTGGATATTCATCTGCGCAACTCGACCGGTCGGCGATTGGAGGCCGAGTTGTTAGTGCCGGTCCCGGACCGAGCGGTCGTGCGGGGGTTAGACTTCAACGGCAGCGGTTCCGAACCGACCGCTCGACTGCTGCCCCGTGAGGAAGCGCGGCGACTGTACGACTCGATTGTCGCCAAACTCCGTGATCCGGCTCTGTTGGAATTCGTAGGTTACAACTTGATCCGTTCGAGCGTCTTTCCAGTCGAGCCCAATGGGACACAAACGATTCGATTGACGTACGAGTCATTGCTGCCGGCCGACGGCGAGCGAGTGGACTATGTGTTACCTCGCAGTGAATCGCTGGCAAAGACGGTGCCGTGGAACATCCAGGTCAAGATCAAGTCCAAGCGGCCGATCGCGACAGTATATTCGCCGAGCCACGAGTTGACCGAGCAGGTTGCCACGGCAGTCGACGGCAAGCAGCATGTTGTCTCGACAAGTGTATCGAAGTCGGCACAGAGTGAGCCTGGCGCGTTCCGCCTTTCGTATCTTTTGGGAGACGACACACTGTCGGCGTCGCTTATTGCCTACCCCGATTCCGCCAACGGCGGATACTTTTTGTTGCTGGCCGGCATTCCCAGTCGGGAAGGGGATGATACTAGCGAACCGACCAGCGTTAAGCGGGAAGTGACGCTCGTTCTGGATCGTTCTGGCAGCATGAGCGGCGATAAACTTACGCAAGTCCGACAAGCTGCCATGCAAATCATCGCGGGGCTGGACGACGACGAACGGTTTAACATCATCGCTTACAATGAATCGGTCGAACAATTCTCACCTGAACCGGTGGCTAAGAATAGTAACACCGAAGAGGCGGCACGATCATACTTGTCTGCACTTAAGCCGCGAGGCGGTACCAATATCCATGACGCATTGCTGGAGGCATTGCGTCCTGAGCCGCGTGATGGCGTCCTTCCAATCGTCCTGTTCTTGACAGATGGTCGTCCGACGACTGGGAACACGTCAGAAAAAGCGATTCGCGAGCTGGCAACGGATTCGAACCCGTATCAGCGACGTGTGTTTACCTTTGGTGTCGGCGTCGACGTCAATTCGCCGTTGCTCGAAAACATTGCGTTTCAAACCCGTGGGACGTCAACGTTCGTGTTGCCTGGCGAGGACATTGAATTGAAAATTGCCACCGTGTTCCGACGATTGTCGGGACCAGCGTTGGCATTGCCGGCGTTGCAAGTCATAGGGGAAGACGGAAACCCGGCACTTGGCCGTGTCAGCGATGTCCTGCCCGCTCAGCTGCCCGACCTGTTTGACGGTGATCAATTGGTACTGCTGGGCCGGTACGTGGGTAACGAACCGGTGAAGTTCCAGTTGCAGGGATCTGCTGAGGGGAAAACTCGCACGTTTGAATTCGAGTTCTCGTTTGACCAGGCGAATACTCGCAATGCATTTGTCCCTCGCCTTTGGGCGGGACGCAAGATTGGCATATTGATTGACGCGATCCGCAGCAGTGGCGCTGATACTGACCCGTCACTGGCCAACAATAACCAGGAATTGATCGATGAGATCGTCAAATTGTCGACGGAGTTCGGTATACTCACCGAATATACATCGTTTTTGGCAGAAGAAGGAACACCCCTCAACCGTCGTGCCGATGTCCTGGAAACCGCCGCGATGAACCTGCAGCAACGTGCCGTTGAAAGCCGCGTGGGTGCGGCAGCCGTCAATCAGGATATTAATAACTCGATGCTCAAGTCGTTCAAATGTGTGAGTGACAACAACAAGTACCTGGACGCCAATCTCGGACGCGTTGCTATCACCACTGTACGACAGCTGGCGGACTGCGCGTTCTACCTCAAGGGGAACACGTGGATCGACAGCCGATTGGTCGACAAATCCGCAGCTGAGATGCGTCCCAAACGCGAAATACAATTCGGATCGGACGCATTCATGGAACTCGCCCGCCGCCTCGCCCAACAAGGGCGGCAGGCGTCCGTCGCGCTGAATCGCGACACCCTATTGCTGGTTGACGGTCAACCTGTCCTGATTCGGGTCGACGGCCTGAACGGGTCGGATGTAAATGCGAAGTGATGTCGTTAAGAGTTAGGAGAATTGCAATGAAATCTCGTAGCGGAAAAAATGCAGATGTTTCACGTTGGACGTTGTCCCTGGCACTGGTTATTGGCTTGTGTGCGTCGCAAACAACGCGAGCCGACGAGGACATCGCCTCGGGGTATCACGAAAAACCTATCGTGCAGATTGCCATTCTGTTGGATAATTCCGGCAGCATGAGCGGCCTGATCGATCAGGCTCGCAGCGAACTATGGAAAATCGTCAACTCATTTATTACCGCTGAAATCGACGGGCAACGGCCGCAGTTGCAGGTTGCGTTGTATCATTACGGTAATCCCCCTGCCACGCAGTTATCCACTCTGACAGACGATCTCGATAGCATTAGCGATGCGCTTTTCGGAATTCAAATCTCGGGCGGCAGCGAATTCTGCGGTGAAGTGATTCAGAAGGCCACCGAGGAATTGAATTGGAGCCAAGCGCCAGATGACTTGAAAGTAATCTTCATCGCCGGTAACGAACCGTTCTCGCAAGGTTCCGTCGACTACCGAAAGGCATGTCAGGCCGCGATCGCCAAAGGGATCATCGTCAACACCATCCATTGCGGTAACGGCATTCCCGACGACTGGCGCGACGGTGCACAATTGGCCGATGGAAAGGCAATGAGCATCGATCACAATCAAGCCGTCGTCGACTTTGAGGCACCGCAAGATGAAGAGATCGCACGCTTGGGTGTGGAACTCAATAAGACCTACGTCGCCTACGGTGCCGACGGTAACGAAAAACTCGAATTGCAAGCTCGACAGGATGCTAACGCCGCAAACCTGTCGTCCTCCGTCGCCGCTCAACGCGGCCTCGCCAAAGCTAACCATCTTTACTGCAACTCCAGTTGGGATCTCTGCGACGCCGTGCGCGATGGTACCATCAAGCTCGAAAAACTGGCCAAGGATCAACTGCCCGAGGACCTACGCAAGCTGTCTCTCGAGGAACTGAAGATGCACGTTGACAATATGCAGGCCCAACGCGTTAAGATTCAAGAGCAGATTAATCAATTGAACCGCGCTCGCAATGAATTCGTTGCAGAGAAAATGAAGGAATTGCAGGACGAACAAGGAGCCGATACGCTCGATAATGCCATCATCAATACGATCCGGATACAGGCCGAGGAACGGAAATTCTCGTTCAACTAGGGGATGAAGATGAGGTGGTTCAATGGGGAGCAGGATTTGGTAGGAAGAGGATTGGGTAGGAAGATGGGGGCAGGAAGATG
>JAGQPD010000330.1 GCA_020426865.1 Planctomycetales bacterium | reverse complement strand
GGTTGTACACCACGTCCATGATGACGCCGATTCCAGCCTCATGCGCCGCCTTCACCAGTTGTTTCAAGCCGACGGGCCCCCCATACGCGCTCTCGACGGCGAAGATGTGTGCCGGGTTGTATCCCCAAGACAGATCCCCCGCGAACTCGGCGGAAGGCATGATCTGTATTGCATTCACCCCGAGCCACTTCAGATAGTCCAATTTTTTCCGCACGCCGTCAAACGTTCCTACCTGATCGGCCGTCTCGCGATGGAACGTGCCAACATGCATTTCGTAGATCACGAGCTCATTGTGATTCGCAAGCGTGAACGCATCCTCTCCCCAATCAAAGGCGGTGTCGGCAATCACCGAATTGCCCGCGGAGTTCGTCATTTCTCGCGCGTAGGGATCATTCCTCAGCAACGACTGCTCGCCTCGCCGGATCGCGAACTGATACTCGTCGCCCACTTTGGCCCCCGGAACGTCGGCGTACCAATACCCCTCGCCCTCTCGTTCCATGACATTCCGTTCATGCTCCCAGTTATTAAAGTCGCCGACGACTGCGACCGTCTCTGCATTCGGCGCCCAGACTCGAAAGGCGACACCCTCATCGTGCAGAATCGCGCCCATGCCTGCCAATTTCGTACGTGTGTCCATCTTTGACTCCGATGGTTCGTGAGGATTGGCCTATCGTTAGGTGTTCTTCAGCAGCCCCCTAGACCTTCCCCGGTACGATCGTGTCGGTCCGTGTCACGACCCGCACGGCGCCTGAGACCGGCACAATTCCCGCGCCTCGATGCTTCGCCCACGCCTGGGTCAATTCTGCCCCAAACAGGAAAATGATCGCCGAGTAATAGACCCACATCAGCACCACGACGAGTGACCCTGCGGCCCCGTAGGTGACGGACAAATCTTGACTGCCGACGTACAGGCCAACCGCCAACTTCCCGATCACAAACAGCATTGCCGTGGCGACAGCTCCGACCCACACATCGGACCACTTCACCTCCGCATCGGGCAACCATTTGAACATCGCCGCAAACAGACAGCACAGCACTCCCAAGGACACAGCGTGCTCACCCACCTGGACGAGCAACGAGCTTGCCGGCGTCGGCAGCCAATGCTCGATCGTGCTGTCGAACACATGCAACGCGGCGCTCGCCGTCATCGACACCAAAATCAGAAACGAAACCGTCAGCACCATTCCCAATGACATGATTCGCTTCAAAAGGAAGTTTCTGACGCCACCTCGGCGCGGGTCCGGCTGTACCTCCCAAACGTCGTTCATCGCTGATTGCAACTGCGCAAAGAGTCCCGTCGCACCCATTAGCATCACCAGCGCACCCGTCGCCGACGCGAGAAACCCCTGCTGCTGCCTCGCAGTGTCTGTCTTTAGCATCGACTTAATCTGCTCGGCGCCATCCGTTCCGACGGCATGCACAATCTCCGCCTCCACCTGTCCGCGCACATCGCTGGGTTCAAAAACTAATTGGCAAACCGCGATGACGACCATCAAGGTCGGCGCGAGTGAGAATGCCGTGTAATATGCCAGCGCCGCCGCGATTCGCGTGCACCGATCGCCAACGAAGTCAGCGGCGGCGGACTTCAGCACGTTGTACATCGTTGCTC
>JAGQPD010000329.1 GCA_020426865.1 Planctomycetales bacterium | reverse complement strand
AAATGGACGTAAGCGGCGTTGTAGCTGTAGTCAATATCCTCGGCGTCGGGGAGGCAATTGTAATTGTGGCTCTTTCCATCCCACGCCACGTGGACGTCCCCTTGCTTGACGGCTTCCTGCAAGGCGTTCTTGCCCCAACTGCCAGTGAGGATATAGTTCGGTGTCCGTTGGCCGTCGGCCGCCAGATTCATGGGGATCATGCTGAATTGCAGTCGGGAACCGCCCTGCAGGAACAACACGCGATAGTTGGACGGGATGTTCAACAGCCGCCGAAGATTTGCTTCTGCCGATTCAATGATGGCTTCAAACGGCGCACTGCGATGGCTCATTTCCAGGACCGAAATCCCCACCCCAGGAAGACCCAGCAAGTCGCGCTGTGCTTGCTCCAGGACGCTTACCGGTAGAACAGCCGGACCGGCAGAAAAATTGAAAACGCGGTCTGTCATCATAGCGATTCCCACAAGACACTATTCCTCTTTGCCGAAGCTGGACGGGCCCATGCATTCCCCACATTGAGAGAGCTGCCCGACGTTGCGCCGGTTCAGTTAAACCGCTGATTTTAGGGGCATTTGGGCGACTGGGGAAGTGGTAGCGAAACGGCGGATTCGACCGTAATGGGCGGAAATTCCATCGAAATCCCGTGAGAAACGCACTACCGCTGGACCGGTACCGTCGGGATAGTCACCATCTGCGTCCCGCCGTTGCCGACGCTACCGGCACTCGTCGATAAGCTTCGCTGAAGCGTCGCGATGCGTTCGGCCACGCCAGGTTGGAACGTGTTGATTGCGTAGGCTTGCTGGTAATTCGAAAGTGCTTGAGCCAACTGGCCCTGTTGTTCGCGGATGCGGCCGAGCGCCGTCCAGGCTCGGGGGCTCTTCGAATCGACTTCCAGTGCCTCGGTCAAATACCGGACTGCCGATTGTTGGTCACCGAACTCTTCGTAGAGTCGGGCCAGTTCGATGCGGGCATCCGCCGATTGATAGTTGCGTTCCGACCAGCGTTGCAACAACGTAAAAGCACTTTGCGCGCGATCGGTCTGCACCAGCAACGCGGCCAGGCCTCGGTAACATTCCGCATGGTTGGGCGACAAATCCAGGCATTGGTGATACAGACCTTCCGCTTGTTGCATCAACGCCGGATCGCGGTTCTGACGCCCGAGCTCATGATACGTCGCGGCCAGATTATAGTACGCGTCCGGATTGGCGGCGTCCACCTGCAACGCCTGCTGAAAATCCTGCAGGGCCTGCGGGAAATTGCCGGTCTGATAGCTGCGAACTCCGTCAATGTTGTAGCCAGTGGCCGAAGTCTGACAGCCCAATGTGCCGACGATCAACAGGCAGACGAGGCAACATGACAGAGCTGCGTAACCACGTGCGCAAGACGTGCTGACGCTGTTGGCGGTTCG
The DNA here is from genome assembly GCA_020426865.1 of Planctomycetales bacterium. Taxonomy (GTDB): domain Bacteria; phylum Planctomycetota; class Planctomycetia; order Pirellulales; family Pirellulaceae; genus JAGQPD01. The sequence goes on along the minus strand of JAGQPD010000329.1, from coordinate 4,492 downwards.
TGGTTCTTTGCTACGCACGCGAAATCCCTTTCGCCGGTTGGCCGTGGCTGTCTCATGCAATTCAAAGCGGCTGGATCCCTAGCCCTAAAACGCGGAAAATACCGCGAAGCTATCAACAAGGCAACCCCGAATTCCCAAACTCCTTCCATCGGGTGCTAGCTCCTCACGGCGGACCCAACTCAGCGCACCTCTCGGCGACCGCCTTCGTTTACGTGCTATCATGGCCAGCGCCCATAACCCCAAGTCTCATCGATTTCCGAGGTGCTTTGACGTCGAGATGCACGAGGCAAACGATGTGGTATATCCTCAGTCGCAATCCAGCGCCCTGCGCAAGTTCCCGCGCGAAGACAAGTAACGAAGCTGAGGCTGGATGTAGCTCGACTCGGAGCGATCGAGCTGCTACGGTGCTCCATGCCATTAACGTGTTGCGACAACCGATACATCCGTTTCAATCTGTTCCCTCCCTTCGGGATGGAAAGGCGATTCGCCGTCAGTCGGGCGCAAGACGAATCCATGAGCTATCGTTCTGCATGCGACCAGGATGGCGATCTGTTGAGGCAGCGGCTGTGGCATTCTGCCGAGGTCCTTGCTCGACACATTCGTCTTTTCTTGCCTGGTCGGTATCGCATCACACGAATCGCAATCAAGGGCATCCACTGATGAAAAAATCGCTGATTGGCCTGGCCACCGCATGCTGCTGTCTTTTGTCGACGGCCGTTTCCTTTGCCGAATACAAGACGGTTTGCGGTTGGGACGACCAACTGTTTCCTGCCTATATCCTCGCAACGGGCACCGTGAAAATTGACTCCGACGGAATTGACCCGCACCTGCTGGGGGATCCCGCGGGTATCGTCGGCATCGACATTGTTGCTCCGGCTCACAACACAAAAGTCACTGTTACCGTAACATGCCCTGAATTTATCGAACCGAGCAAGTACTCAGGGACATTGGCCAACGGCGGTGAATTCTACGCCGTGCGGCCGAAGATCCGTTATCGTTACGATCGGCTTGGAGAATGCCGGCAGGCGACCCCGGCCACCGTCACGTTTTCCGTCCAATTGGGCGACGAACCCGTCGAAGAGATCGTCAAAACGGTCACATTTCGATCGGTCAACGATTGTCCCATTCGTGTCGTCGAAAACGGAGAAGTTGTCGATATCAGCTTCACCTTCGCGGCGTTCGCCAACGAACAGCATCCGTTTGTGGATAAACTGTTGCGCGAAGCGTTGGATCTGGGGGTGGTGGATCGGTTCACCGGATACCAGTCGGGCGACCTCAACGACGTTTTTCGCCAGGTTTATGCCCTGTGGGATTTAATGGTCGCCCGCGATACGCGGTACAGCAGTATCACCACGACTGCCGCCGACTCCAGTCAAATCCTCAGCCAACATGTTCGGCTGCTTGAAGATACCGTCAACAATGGCCAGGCCAATTGCGTCGACGGCTCGGTATTGTTCGTCTCCCTACTTCGCAAGATCGGTATCAAGGCGAACTTGATGTTAAGTCCTGGACATTGCTACGTTACATTTTGGGGTGACGAAGAGGGGACGCTGGTCTTCGGCCTGGAGACGACCCTTGTCGATTGGACAAACGATGGGGCGACCGAAATCTCGACCGACCTGGATGAAGTCCTGACACCAGACCGACGCGGTGTTCGTTCATGGGACAGTTTTGTTAATTCGATTACGACCGCGACCTATACCGTGGCAGGTGATGCCGAAAAATTCGCCAGCCCCGATGAGCCCGAATACCTGATCATCGACGTCGGACAAGCACGTACCAAAGGCGTGCTGCCGATCCCCTATCGCGGGACGGAAGACTTCCTCGGTTACGATTATTCCGAGTACCGCCAGACCCAGTATGGCGAATACCAGGAAGACGAGGAAGAAGTGCCCGCCGAGTAGTAAAGGTGTTGCGCGGCTATCCTGAATGTCATACGGCTGTCCCAGCCATATGACATTCGGTTGATCTCGCTGACGCGCGATGGTTCAGCTGGGGACAGCGGAAGGTTCGATGGGTGATGCAAAGGAGTAGTCCGCACGCTCATCACGTATCGTTCGTGAAGTAGTGTATACATGCCCGACGTAGACCCCAGTAACCGGGGCCGATCGTTGCCGTACAATAGGCGGCGATCGTAGCCGGGTGGGCTCCGTGCTCCAGCAATTTCGTCGTGTCCAGGAATTGATCTGCCGATATCCATGATGCTGCCAGATAGACACCATTAGCCAACAGGCAAAAGAACGCGATCAACCAGGTCCAATTGCGTTGCGCTATTGCCGCTACGAACAATGGCATTGCAACTCCCAGGATAGGGCCTCCCCACAATGTGCAAAGTGGATGGGGATCTGGCGAGAAAATGCTAAACGGTAGCCGCCACGGTGCGAGATCGACCTTGGTCAGCGTTCCGCCACCGGCCCAACCTACAATTATGTGCCCCATTTCGTGCGTGATGGTCATTACGCACCACGACAGCATCAACAAAAGCAGAAACAAGGCACTTCGCTGCATGGTTTTCATGGTCGCGAATCATGCCTAAGTTGAAGCGGATGTTGCTTTCGTTGCTACTACCATATACCAGTGAGTGCGGGTCGATGGAAAGGCATTGGTTCGTTGCATCGCTTGATATCATTGGCACGCGAGTCCGATTCGTCAAGCTATGGCAAATCCCGCTCGGGCTCTCGCGTGGGACCCCGACTCGAATGTGCCGATGCAACCCATTCCGAATTCTCAATTCGTCTCGGTATCGTCCTGTTCGGTGTCGGTCGCAGGGTGCTCAGAGGTGCGCCCCTCAAGCCCTTCGGCGGGCGTTGCCGACGGTTGCGGCTGGTTGACGCGAGCGTAGCCAAGGTCTCGGATCACTTCCAAGATTTCGCTACACGTCGGAAACATCCGGCCGCTGGTGCGTTTATAGGCGTCCAGTGCCTGCATGAATTCAATTTCGTCGTTCGAGTAATCTCGTTCACAGGTCGTCGGATCGATTTGACGACGGCGAGCTACTTTACGGCGTTCGCCGGTTCGCCGGTCGTCGGCAACCGGCACCTGTTCCTTACGGCGGTCGACGGCGCGTCGATCATTTTTCGCCCGGCGGTCCACTTTAACTTCTTGGTTACTCTTCGAGGCGCGTTTTTTGGTCGTCGACACAGGCAGGCTCTCCTATTGCAGGCTCGTAGGGGGAGAAAGTCGGACTGTAAATTCTGCGCGACCGATAGAGTTCAGCAAAAGATTTCGCGATAAAATCGACTGGCGAAAATGGAGAAAACATGAGGTTGGGGCGATTGTGCCGGTTTTTTCGGGTCGTAGCGGCTCGCACCCCCGGCTCGCCCCCGCGATCGTCTTAACGCGCTGGTACCACGGGGTAGGTTTTAAGAAGATTCGATCCGCGTACCAAGAAAAGTGAAACCAAGGCATGTTCGAACAGAATCCGTTCCAAGCTCCTGCCTGCCGTGACCTCCACGCGGAAGTAATGGATGCGCCGATCTCCTTTTCGGGATCGATCACCGAGCCTGAGGGTTGGCAATTGGATCAACTGCTGCGGGGAACGACGACGCGGCCGGTCGATACTAGACAACTTGTCCTATGCGTGGTCCTTGGAATGCTCATTGCCGGGTTTTTGGGGTACGAGGCGATTGTCTACGAAGAGCCGGAGCAGTTGCTGTACATTGGCCTTGGCTGCCTGGTTGTGGCGATGGTGGCTTTACAAAGCTGGTCGCTCAAAAGGAACATTCAAAGGTGGAAGCGAAACGGCGAGGGCATGTTCGCGGCGCTCCGAGGACACGTCACTGAAGATGGAATCGAGTACCTAATTGGTCAGTTGCCGGTTCGCTACCGTTGGGATGATTTCGTAGGCTGCCGCTTGAGCGACGATACGCTGGTCCTGTACCTGGCCTATCCTCGGGACGTCAACCCGCTTGCCGCGTCACTGTTTGACAGTCCAGATCACTGGAGAATTATTAAATCAACGGTGCAGCGGAATGTCCCACGGTTGGGACGCTTCCCGCAGCTTCAAAAGCGACACAAGAGTCAGCGATGGCAATACACGTCTGCCGGAGCCAGGGCCCTCGACAAACGCGACTGGCGGGTGGCGCTCCATTCCTTTGACAAGGCGTTGAGCCTTGAACCATCGGATGCTCAGGCTCTGCAGGGACACTTCATTGCCGCCGTCGCTTTGCAGGAATTTGACCTGGCCGCCACCTCCATCGCTCAAATCGAATCCCTTGGCCCGCCCGATGCAATTACGCGACGAATGCGCGTTCAGGTGCTCTTGGCGAAGGAGCAATATGCGAAAGCATTGGAAGATCTCAATTGGCTTATCGAAAACGCGGCGACCGATGATGCCGATCTGTGGCGAGATCGCGGGCTGGTATTGCTAAAGCTCGGACAACTCGACGACGCGCTGCGTGATACGAGTCATGCGATTGAGATCAACCGGCAAGACAGTGTTGCCTGGAACAATCGCGGCAAGATACTGCTCGAGCTCAACCGCGTCGACCTG
>JAGQPD010000328.1 GCA_020426865.1 Planctomycetales bacterium | reverse complement strand
GGTGCCGGCATCAGTGCCGTCGTTGTTTATTTCCTATTAAGCTTGATTGGTTGGAAAAATATCGTGTGAGAAGCTGCGAAATTGACAGCAATGATGGTCTTGTAGTCGACGACAACATGACGCGAGTAACGCTAGAAGAAATTGGGGCCCACGTTTATCGGATGCAATTCGAGGAGTTCGCGGGGTCCGACGAAGATACACGCACCACGGGCAACCACGTCCGAGAATCGCTCCATTCGCCACAACAGGCCCGTGTTGCGATGCGACACCTCGGAGCGCGCGGGGCCTATTGCATCTTTCCGGAATACGACGTTGATTCTCAGCAATTCGCCGCGGCGGTTGGTATGCACAAGGCGACGACGCTGACAACTTTTCTTGATACGCTGCCGAACGGTTCGGCCAGCTACCGCGCTGATGGTGTCGACATCACGGATTCTCCGCCAGATGCCAATCTCCGGCCGTTGTTGAAGCGAACAGCCGACCAGAGTGCAGACAATCTTCGACTGGACAGGTTGTTTCCAACGGATTTTTGGATCACCGAATTACTCGAACGTCATTCAACCACCCATCGCCGCGCCGTAACCGCTCGGACGAACTCAGCTGAACTCGGTTGCGCAATCGTTACGGTTCATCCGCCGAGCGACACGATCGAGCTATCGTACCTAGGGCTCGTCCCCCACGCTCGGGGAAAAGGTTATGCCCAGCAGTTGTATTGTGCGGCTCGGCGTGCCGCCATCGGACTTGGCGGCCAACGCATGACGACAACCGCAGACGTTGCCAACCAGAGTGCTATGAAACTCTACCGACGGTTAGATTTGATTGAGTTATCACGGTACAGCCTTTGGTTATGCGACTTTTCCGAGTAGGCACATGCGCGTCACTTCCTGCGAATCCCTTTCTCCTTGGCGCGTAACAACTTACGCCAACCCCGACGAGCAGCGGTGGTGGTTAGGAGGGGGATCGCAACAAGTTTTCCACGGGGTCGAAAAAAAAATTTTGTGGTCCGGACGTACGTCCGAATCGCAATTTCTCGCGTTTTACGATTGCGTTAAGGTCGTGTGAGAAATTCTCATCATCGAGGGGCATGAGGGGCGTTTGACACGGCCGCTAGCACGCGTACAATCAACTTCCTCAATGGACGACTTCGAGGGCCGCGTGGCAATTTGCGGAACTGTTTCCTTATCCAAGGGCGAGGTAGGTCGTCGGGACGTTGCTCAATTAGTACATTGATCACGGTAGTGTGATCAACGGCTTTTGGAATTAACCATGGAACGAATTGCGCTCGGACTGCGCGCCGAAGGAACGTCGGAAGATCGTACCAGCCGCACGGAATTAGTATCGGTCCTGCGGTTAGCGATTGCGGAACGAATCGGGGCCAGCAGGTTTGAACTGTGGTTCGCGAAAACGAGATTTGAGTTAACGACCAAGGCGGTGCGGATCCTGGCACCCAACCTATTCCACTCCAATTGGCTGCGGCAGAATTTTCGTTCACAGATTGAGGACTCCTGCCGGGAAATCGGGCGCAGCGGCATTGCCATCGAGTTTCGAGTTGCCGAGGAGACGTCACCGCCTTCTCGGACCGAACCGGGCAGCGGAGGGGAGCCGACGTCGCAGCCCGTCGTCGTGGAACCGGCGGTGGCACAGGGAGGGAGCAGTGGCCTGCAGCCGAAGCGGCGATTCGCGAAACTCGAAGACTTCGTGGTCGGCGTCGGCAATCAGATGGCCAGGACATCGGTCGCGATGGCCATGGACCGGTTGGGAAGCATCAACCCGATTTACTGGCATGGCCCGACGGGCGTCGGCAAAACGCACTTGTCCGAGGGAATGTGGCGAGCGGTCCGCAGCGGGTCCGTTCGGCGGCGGGCGATCTATCTGACGGCCGAACAGTTTACCAACTTTTTCCTCGAAGCCCTGCACGGGCGTGGCCTGCCAAATTTCCGCCGTCGTTACCGTGGGTTGGATCTATTGATCATTGAAGACATCCAGTTTTTGGCGGGCAAGCGGGCTACGCAGACCGAACTGATCAATACGATTGATTCCTTTGCCCGCGAAGGACGGCAGCTGCTGTTTACCGGCGACCGGCCGCTGAATGAATTGACCGAATTAAGTGACGAATTGCGGACGCGGTTGAGCGGTGGCTTGGCGTGTGCCGTGCAACCACCCGACTTGGCAACTCGCGAAGGGATCGTCCATTTGGGCGCCCAGCAGCGAGGGTTGCAATTGGCGGCAGGGGTATCACACTTAATTGCGGAATCAATCGTCGATGACGCGCGCCGCTTGCACGGCGCGCTCAACCTGTTGATGGCGGCAAGTCGGTTGAATGGTTGGAGCGAGATTTCTCGAGAAGACGCCGAATCGACGTTGCAGGAGACGTTCCAATCGCAACAACGATCGTACCGATTAGACGAGATTGAGCAGGCAGTCTGTCAGGTCTTTGGCGTCGATGCCCGTTCGCTCAAATCCGACGCGAAGGCGAAGCGGGTCAGCCAACCGCGGATGCTCGCCATGTGGCTTGCGCGCAAGTACTCCCGGGCGGCGTTGTCAGAAATTGGCGGCCATTTCGGACGCCGCAGTCACAGCACGGTGATCTCCGCACAGAAGAAGGTCGAAGGGTGGCTCGCCAGCGGTGCGACCGTACATACCAACGGTCGTGATTTCCGGATCGACGAAGCGGTCCGTCAACTCGAAACACGGTTGCGAACGGGCTAGCGGACGCCGCCGATAAATCGAATGAACTCGGCGTCGAACTCCGACAAATCGTCCACGATATGTCTCCGAAACGTCGCCAAACGTTCCTCGGGAGTATCGTACACCAACGGTTCTTTCTTTCCAAGTTCGCTGAGGTAATTGGAAAACTCGCGGGGGTATTTCTTCAACAGGAAATAGCACAGCGCCCACGATTCGGCGTAGGCATCGGGGGCGGTCCGCGAATTCCGCAGACGCTCGTCGTCGGTCAAGAGACTTGCCAATGATGACTCGGGACGATTGGCAAAGTACCGTGAGAACTGGTCAAGTCGCCGGTAGTTGACCGCTCCGATCGTGCGCCAGCCTTTGGAGTTACCCAAGTCCGGAGTCTCAAAAAACACGGCCAGCCCTTCACTCAACCAGACCGGATTATCGGCATATCGCGTCTGCAGTCCAGAGTTGTAGGCCAACTGGTGTGTCGCCTCGTGGATGATCGTCGCCACCAACGATTCGGCTCGCGGCTGTGCCAGGACTTGATTGATCAATTGTGCCGATGTCGCCCGCGGTCCGCCATTGCGCAATTGATCGCTGCCGGTCAGATCGTAGGTCATCATCCGATTGGATCGTAAGCTATAGTAGCCCACGATCTGCTGCGAGGCTTCGCCAAGTTCGGCGCGCGCGTGGTCGACGTAGTCCGCTTGATCTTGGAACACCATGGCGATCAACGGCATCTCTGGATCGCTCAACTTCATGCCCCGACGGCTCCAGAAATTATAAAACCCTCGATACAAACGCTCGTAGAGGGCACCGCACCATTGAGCGTACCCACGTGAGGTGTTGTAAAAAATAACGTAATGGGCCGTATCGTAGGCTGCGAATCCGGGTGGCAATGAAGCCAGGACGGTCTCGGTTAGTTGCTTACGATCCAACATCTTCAGCGGAACCTGGTCTGACGTACGTTTTTCCAGTTCCTGGGGTTGTACAGCCCAAAGGACCCCGTCGGTCGCCAACATCAGCACGCCCCCGTCCTCGGCCTCAACTAAAATTCGCCCCTCGACATGGCTGGTCGTGCCGCCACGAGATACCGTAACGTAGTCCATACCTGCGGCATGGCGATGTGGCAGCGCGCTGGGAAATACCGAAAACGCGATACACAACGCACTGACGATTTCAATTCGACGACGTTTCATCCGTTCAATACCGCGATTTTTTTCGTAAAAGATCAAAGGAAGTCGGTCTCCTTTCGATTATACCTTCCGCGCGCCAGGGAACGATCGACATTCTCTCGGGTGCGTTTTCCCCCGATCATCTCGCCATGCACCAAGCCGCCCGCGAGCGCCAGGATCAATGACAAGAGCAGCAAATACCCCAGACAAACTGCCGCCTGCTGGTCCTCGACGCCGTAGTGAATCAGTCCAAACGTACGGATTGCCAGGGTATTGAGCCCGGGGGGTACCACCAGAATGCTCGCCGATAAATCTCCCAACGCCACCGCCAATGCCAGTAACCAAACGGCCATCACCGACGCAACCCGCTGGCCGAATACGATTCGTGTCACACAAGTCCACCATCCGGCACCATCCACCTGAGCTGCTTCCCACTGTTGCCTGGGAACGGTCTGCACGACAAACCACATCAGTAACAGTGTCATCGGAAAAATACGAATGGTTAGTGCCAGCCACGGCGCTGCAATCGTCTGATCATAGAGATATACGAGCATCGGGGACGAACGCTGATTCATCAGCGTAATAACGACGATCCCGATAACCGGCCCAGGTACAACCCACAACCCGGCCACGATCCCTGCGACTACCATCCATCGCCATCGCGGCCGCCGTCCCCATACCGCCAACGGCATGCTCACGAGTATCGCCGTCAGACTCGCAAGCTGAGCAATCGCGAAGGACCACATGTATTCACGACGGAACTGCCAATACCCAAGCATCGTCTGACGGACCACTTTCGATCCACTCCATTGTCGCAATCGCTCGCCGTTGACTACCCTCACATCGATCCCGGCCTTGTAGATCAAACAGGCGACCGGAATCATAACGAGAATAGCAATGATCGCCATTGTTGCGCCAGTTGCCACTGGCCGGCCCCACGTTCGTTCACAGAAATCCGGTGGCTGGTGGTCACCATCCGCCATTGCTCGGGTCGTGACCCCCACGACGTACGTGCCGCAACCCAGCAACAACGCAAAGAACACCGCCCCCGTCAGGATCGTAAGCGCCGTTTGGCTGAATGCCTGCTCCTGGCCGATCCGATCACGTGCAAACCCGATGTATACCTCCTCGGCAAATGTTCTGATCTGGAACACGTCGGTTACGGTGATTTCGATGCTGCATTGCATCACAATCCAGATCGCAGCAACCATCAGCGCCGCCCCCCAATAGGGCCACGCGTGCCGCGTCCAAACCAACGGTGACGAGCTATCCAGCCGTATCTGTTCATCCCAACAACGAGGGAACATCCGTATGGCATTTGCGACGATCAGTGCAACAACGGGAACGGCATGCATGGCATGGACCCAGGCAGCACCCCGCCAACCAGCCAGTAATGGCGTCGACAGATTGGGCGTAAGCCAACCTTGAACGCCAAACCCGGCCTCCCACGCCGCCGTGGTCACATACAACGGGACGAAGAATAGCCCCGCCAAGAATAACTGCGCCCCACGGGCGCCTGCGATTTTCCTGCGCCCCAGAGCTCCCCCCAGGATTCCCCCCAATGGGCAGGCAATCAAGCAGGTGTAAACTGCCAGAATGATCGTGTTGCCCAACGGTAACCAATTCGCGCTCATCTCGAAAGCGTGGGGTTAGCGGATTGTGATTTTCTTGGCATAAATGAAACATCCGTTTTGGTCCCAAACTGGTACTCAACGCCACCCGGATCTCGCCAATGCCTCATCCCACGATACGTGAAAGGGGGGCCGATGGAAAAGTGCTAAATCACGATTTTGACGACTTGACTTGCGAAAATGGGGCGGTGGGCATACAGTATGGTGATCACCGAATTGGGCAGAGATTCGGACACTATCGACGCGCAGCCTTGAAATTAGCCTACCGCTACTCCACCACTTTCCAGAGTGCGCGACTGCCCTGCACTTATTGCGCCGCAATAAGGTTTGACAGTCATTCGTATTTTCAAGGGCGCCACGGGCATGCCATCGACCCGGAATAAATTGACGCGAGCCCGATCGGCCGAAACCGTTCTGGTTATCGCCGAGGATGCCACCATTGTGTCGTCACCAGCCGCAATGCTGCAGAAACTTGGATATGACGTACGTACATTCACTTCTGTCGAGGCGTTGCTGTTGGCCGATTTGCTGCCGCGTTGCAGTTGCATTGTGATTGAACAGGTCACACCCGGCATCCTCGGTTTAGCGCCCCTCCAACAACTGGTCGGTCACGAACGTACGGTTCCTATCGTAATTACTTCGCAGACCCCCAACCTCTCCAGTTGCGTCCATGCCATCAAAGAGGGAGCCTTCGATTACCTCGACTTGGCGGATCCGCCCCAACGCCTGGCCGATGCAATGGCCGCCGCCACGGATGAATTCTATCGACGCCGCGCAATCGTCGCCCAACAACGCCGATTGAAACGCCGCTTCGCTCGCCTCTCCGATCAAGAACGACTCGTTATGGATGGCCTCCTCAACGGCAAACTCCTAAAAAACATCGCCAAAGAACTGAGCGTGAGCATGCGCACGGTCCAGTTTCGACGAGCTAGCCTCATGGAAAAACTGCGAGTCAAAACCCGCGCCGAACTGGCAGCCACTGTCTTGGCGTGGCGCAATTTATCGGAATAAGACCGTCGCAAAAGGACCGTCGCAATAAAACGACGAGGCAGGGATTTCTAGATTGCAGACCGATCACGCCGATCGAATTGCAACCGGCACCTGCAGCTCGTCAAGGCCACGGTTCCACCTTCCGCATTGCCTCTTTGCGCAAAATCGGTGTCAATGTGCAAATTGGTGTCGCATCGATTGCCCGTTGTTGGGTAGTATCCGCCCCACAGGTTGGGCAATCATCATCGATTTTGTTGCTAGGCCTCGTACACTGGGCTGCATGAGATCCATGGGGCAGTGGTTGCCCAATCTGTTCCTTTTCCTCCTCGCACACATTCGACAGGATAACGGGTGTCCGCCAGACTGGCAAACCGGAGACTGGCAAACCGGAGACTGGAAAACAGGAGACTGGTAAACCGGAGACTGGTAAACCGCGTACGATGAAACCTCGCGCTGGCGGGGCGGCCAAACTACACATCAAGCACGTGCCGCGTAAGAACCATATGCTGCGTGATATAATCAAGTGCTGCGATTTGGCCCTCTCTACCCCAACAGGAACGTCGGCCCTTCGCGCACTGCCGTAGCAATCCGTTGCGAGTTTGTCATGGCATGCATCCGAGCGCGACGGGCCTGGATCTCGGTTTTTGCCACGAGACGGGCAACCCAAAACCGTGTCACTTGTATCAGCGGCGAGGAACCTGGGCTACCGTCTCCGCCCGCAACTCTTCTGTCCAACGCGCCAGATACTGCATGTTGCTGTCCGGGCCGTCGAAGCCGAGTACCGTTTCATCCCAATCCAAACGCTTGGATAGGACGCGGCCAGCGTCGATGTCAAACCGAATCTCGCCCTGCGTCAACCGCTGTACCAACTTGGAGCGAATTCGCTGATCGTCCACAGGTGTGAGCACCTGAGTTGTCACGGAAATCGTGGCAACTCCCGTTTCTACTTTTTCCAGTCGATACAGCTGCCTTGTCTTAATCGCCTTGAACACTCCGTCAACCTCGATGTTGACCGAATCCGCAACGGACCACTCGGCACCGAGCTTCACCGGTTGTTCGGGCAACGGCACGATCAGCCCGCCAGTGCCAAAATTGACCTGCGAAACCTCATCGTCGCGGTTGAGGACCTGACCGAAACGACTGATCGTCACTGTTGATATCGGCACTCCGATCGTCTTTGCCACGTGCTCATACTCGGCCGGTGGAGTCTTATCTCGCTGGCTGTTGTAACTGATCGGCTCGCGCCCAGTCACCTCGGCCCACATATCCACGGCATCCACTCGATGTGATAACGTCGCCGTGCCATCGGACTGAGCACCTTCAATCTTCCAGACCTTCAGTGATTTGCTGCGAGAATTGCTTTCTTGAGAATTTCCCTGAATCCTCGTGCGCACCGTCGCTAAATGCGTGACGTCATACCGCAGTTGCTCGCCCTCGCCAAACTTGTATCGCAAAGAATACTCGTGGCTTGTCAACTGCTTCGACGCCGCGTTGACTCGCGACTGCAAATCCGTTTGCTGCCCAATAGCGGCTTCCAA
>JAGQPD010000327.1 GCA_020426865.1 Planctomycetales bacterium | reverse complement strand
GGAATGTACGGAAGGAGAATACGAAGAGCGGTTGATGGAACTGCTGCGCGAGTCAGTACGGTTGAGACTGCGCAGTGACGTGCCGTTTGGCGCGTTCCTTAGCGGCGGGGTAGATTCCAGCGTGATCGTGGCGCTGATGGCGGAGCAACTGAGCGAGCCAGTAAAGACGTTTTCCGTTGGATTCGACGCCGATGGAGAGCAGGATGAACTGCCGTATGCCAAGCAAGTGGCAGAGCGATTTGGCTGTGAACACCACACTTTGCTGATTACGGCACGCGACTTTCTTGAGCATGCCGATCGAGTGTTATGGCATCTGGACCAACCGATAGCGGACCAGGCCACGGTTGCCACGTTTATGGTCGCTCGGCTGGCCCGCCAGCATGTTAAGATGGTGTTGACTGGCGAAGGAGGAGATGAACTGTTTGCCGGTTATGCGCGCTATGAAGGTGAGCGTTGGTCGCCATTGTTTCGACATCTGCCGGGATTGGCAGGTATGTGTCTGCGGGGCGCGGCCAGTTGGTTACCCGGCATGCGTCGGGCCAAGATTGCACTCAATGCTTTAACGCTGCGAGACGAGGCTCAGCGATTCGCGAACTGGTTTCCGATGTTCAGCGACGACGCGAAGAGGGCGTTGTTAACGGATGTCATGTCGGAGGTATCGGCCGGGGCGGCTGCCGTCTTTGCCGATCAACTGGTGCGCTGCAAGGCGAAGGCTCCTTTGGATCGGATGCTGTATACGGACAGCAAGTTGTGGTTGGTCGACTATCTCCTGCTGCGTGGCGACAAATTGACGATGGCCAATTCGCTGGAGGCTCGCGTACCACTGCTCGATCATAAACTTGTCGAATTTGCCGCCGGCCTTCCGGCAGCCATGAAGTTACAGGGGAAGACACGAAAGTATCTGCTGAAGAAGGCTGCCGAGAAACTGTTGCCGTCATCCGTTGTCCATCGACGAAAGCAAGGGTTTCCAATTCCGATCGAACGTTGGTTGAATCATGAAGCGAACGGGATGATGCGCGATTTACTGTGTGCCGACAACTTGCGCCGCCGCGGGTTGTTCAACATTGCGCATGTCGAGCGGATGATGCAGCACCACGCGAGTGGCTACGGCGACTATTCGACGGAACTGTGGGGATTGATGAGCTTTGAGATGTGGATGCAACGATTCGTTGATTCGACGGAGAGCGTCGGCGGCTCGCGGCGGGTCGAAGTTGCATCAGCGTGTGGGACGAAGCTATGACCGTGGCGACAACGGAGCGCGTTACGAAGACGGGGAGAACGAACCGTCGTTGTTGGCGGGTCTTGATGATCCTGGAGAATTGTAGTTTTCCGGAAGACTGCCGTGTGGCCAATGAAGCAAGGTCGTTGTACGAGGCGGGACATCAAGTTGTAGTGATTTCTCCGACCAGCAAACACGACCCGAAGTGGTTTGACGACGTGGGTGGTGTGTTGGCCTATCGATACCCCAAGCCCCCGGAATGGGGCGGTTTGTACGGGTATATCGTTGAGTATGGATACTCGCTGACAATGGCATTCTTGCTCTCGTGGGTCGTGCTGATTCGACACGGGTTCGATAATATCCATGCCCATTGCCCGCCGGATATGCATGTCTTGATTGGGCAGTTCTTCAGGTTCCTTGGCAAGCGATACGTGATGGATCATCACGACCTATCGCCAGAGCTCTATTTGGCTCAGACGAATGGTAGCGGCAATCAGTGGGTGGTCAGTGCTTTGCGCTTCTTTGAACGCTGGTCGTGTCGGGCCGCAGACGAGTTGATTTCGACGAACGAGACGCAGCGGAGGTTGGTCATACAGCGTTGCGGCGTCGCCCCGGAAAGGGCGAATGTGGTGCGAAACGGGCCTCGTATGGACCGGTTTTTCGAGTCCGAGCCGTTAGCCGAATATCGGGAAACGGGCCACATTGTGATCGGTTATCTGGGGTGCATTGGCTATCAGGACGGGGTCGATCATCTGATTCGATCTTTGGGATTTTTGCGGGAAAAGCTCGGGCGTAACGACTTCCGGGCGATTATAATCGGGGATGGTCCGGCGGTTGCCA
>JAGQPD010000326.1 GCA_020426865.1 Planctomycetales bacterium | reverse complement strand
TACCCAGTCGAGTAGCGCGTCTGGCTTCCCTGTCTCGCGTCTGGCTTCCCTGTCGTGGCAATAAGTGCAATCGATGTGACTGAGGTCGAGGTCACCTGGCCCGAAAACACAGTCACAAGACACCCAGTCCCGCACAGACAACGGACGATGCGGATTTCACGATGATTCCCGATTCCAATACGCCAACAACCGATGCATCAGAAAATGCCCGTGGGGGTCCGGAATCAGTCGTGGCCGCCCATACCTACGTCGCTGGATAAGATGCCCATCGGCGAGTAGGTCCATGGACTTTCATATATATACATATATATTGGCAACGAGTTGTGTCGCCAAGCCGAAAACTCACGCAGATGATTTCGGCCATGCAACCCAAATCTACCGGAGGCCATTTCTCGCGAAAGATCAGACACTTTCGACACCGGGTCCGCCAAGATTGTGGGCTGTCGACATCTTGTCATGCACGTTTAAATCGAATGGGACGCCTTCGATGTTGGCAGTGAACTTTCGATTTTCGAATAAAAGATTTCCCAAGCACACATCCATGAGCATTCGTGAAGAACTTTTGGTCGACCATTCGCGAGCGGTTGCGGATCACGTCGCTGCATTGGCTCTGAACGATGAAGAGCGACTCGTCGAGCTAATGGTGTGCATGTTCTGCGATGATGTCGATGTGGCGCAGCGGGCTGCTCATGCGGTTGGAATTCTCGGCCGCCAGGACCCGTCGAAACTGATCCCTTGGTTTGTCGAAATGGCTAATGCCATGGAGTATCCCATTCACCAGTCGCTCAGACGGTGTGGTGTGCGATACTACAGTGAGTACAGAAACAGGCTACCTCGACGACTGGAAAAACGGCTGATCGACTTGCGTCTGCGTTGCCTTGCGGACGCGCAGACGGAGATCGCGATTGGCGTGTTTGCGATGCAATTCGTTGCCGATCGAGTTGCGACCTATCCTTACGTTCGTGAGAAGTTGATCGAGCACCTGCAGGCCCGACTTCCAGTTGCATCGACCGGGTACCGCAATCGAGCCCAAAAAGTGCTCAAGCAGCTTGGGGCCGAACCTTAAGTCCATGCGTTTGCAGCACGTAGCGTCCCGAGCTCGACTGCGTCTGTCGAGTGTCTTCCCTGTACTCGACCAGCTCGGCACCCGACCGGACGGCGTCTAATCTGGACCGCGCAACAGAGTCCGCCCGATAGAATAAGTGCGAGGTTGGCGGGCTCTGGAACGGAAATGGCAAGCGACTGCCCCAGAGTTGCTCCGAAATTGTCCTTCCAAATTGTATAGTCGGCGGCATCAATCACACCGTTCTTGTTGCCATCAGCGTCAAGGTTTATCGTGGAGCCGAACGCGTCTTTCCAAACCGTATAGTCGGCCGCGTCGACGATGCCATTCCGGTTGTAGTCGCCTTCGACAATTGTTGCTGTCGCAAGGCTATTGTCGACGTAGACAAGTTGGCCCGCGAAGTTGTCATAGGCTCCAGCGATGACAATCTGTCCGAGATCATTGAAGAACGTTGGGCGGCCAGTGGCCGTGCCTAGGCCGGTTGGCGCGAAGTCGACGAAGAGTTGTGTCAGTAAATGAGGATCGGCAACAGCAGGATCATCGCTAAAGTCAATTTCAGTGACACCTTCAAGAGCAACTAGACGCACTTGGCCATCGCCATCGGAGGCCCAGATTCCCTTCTTCTTCGTCTCATTTGTGGCAACTTCTGCACCGAATGCAAGTCGCCCCTGCGCATTTAATCCGAACTCGTATAGTCTTGTAAACACTGCGTCGTCTGGAGCTTCCGGCGCGATTTCGCCAAGCTGGACGACCTTCTTCAAGGTGCCGTTGTCCGTCATGAAAAGTCCAACGTTATTCGCGTCTTCAATTCCATTCCCTTCAAGGGAAGCGAGAAACGCAATCGCGCCCGAGTTGCTAAGTACCGGAGCATTGAAACCATGGCCGAAGACGACGCCGTCGGCGCTGTCCGGCGCGGCTTCGCCCTGTTGT
The DNA here is from genome assembly GCA_020426865.1 of Planctomycetales bacterium. Taxonomy (GTDB): domain Bacteria; phylum Planctomycetota; class Planctomycetia; order Pirellulales; family Pirellulaceae; genus JAGQPD01. The sequence goes on along the minus strand of JAGQPD010000326.1, from coordinate 5,416 downwards.
GCGACAACCGCAAAAGCATCTCCGGCAGTCAACACGACGGCCGGACGGGTAATACTATACACGTCTGGCACCAGTCCGACGCCAGGAACGTCAACAAAGTCGGGAACGCCGATATTGGCTGCGAAGGCGATTTCTCCACGAGCGTTCGTCGTTGACGAGAATAAGCCGTCGCCAAACCGCAGTCCGTTTACGTCGCTGGTTAACGGTTGCAATGGTACCGCCACCACTGAAACCTCGCCGCTCGTTGTCGCCGCAAAAATGCCTCTGCCACCGACAGATCCCAATATTGGATCCTGAGACACGATATTGGCGGCAAAAACCAGTTGGTCATTGCTATTCAGGTTCAGGCTGTTCACAAAACTGAACTGGTCAAAGTAAGTACCGGGATGATCGGGTACTTCAGTTCCGCCCCAAAGTATCGGGGTCAGTTGATCATTCTCCTGCACGACGTAGATCGCAGTGCGGGTAAAAAGAGAGTCGCCTTCCACGACTTCCACACTTGCGTCGAACGCCAACGTGCCAATCTCGTTCAGACGAAGTCCCCTTGAGAATTCCAGAAATTGAAATTTCGAGCCAGTGGGTGCGTCCGGCGCAGTGCCGTATAGGCGGGCTCTTCCTTGGATCGTGTTTTGCGAACCTGAGGAAAGGAACGCCGTGTTACTGCCTGAGCCAGACGAGTCTCGAAGGCCAAACGCGAAGGCAGAATCTCCCGCCCCATTCAACATGGCGATTCCCGGCGAATTGCCCCACAGACCGTTGTAGTCATTTTGAGCTCCATCATCGAACTGTGGTGCGGGTTCGTCTTCGCGCGCTAAGACAGTCAGAATGCCGTCTCTCTCACTTAGTAGCGCTGCCTTCGGCACGAAGAACCCAGGGACCACCTCGGTGTCGATACGCGCATTGAAGCTAACGTCGCCCGTAGGTCCAATTGTCGGTACAAAAAACGAGCCCGCAAGCATATCGCTGGGGTTGGCCCCCGGTATCGCTTGTCCGCTGCGCGCGACGATTCGAATGTCGTTCGCCGATGCCAATCCTAGGCTCAAGACAACAAGCGACATCGACGACAAAAACGGCGCAGAGGGTTTCATCCACATTGCTCCCCTGAAGGTCGCGAAATTATCTGCGAACTACCGATAAACCAACGATCGCAAACAAAGCCAGGGCGACACTACCAGGCTCTGGAACAACCGTAAGAAACCGGTTTTGGACGCCGCCAATTTGCACCGATGTGTTGTTGCCCGTATCCAAGAACAGGTCCACGAACGATGGACTGCCGAACGCTGTTCCTTCATCGAATGGAAAGGCGTCCACCGTACCGATAAATGTCATTTCACCGCCGAACACGCGTACTTCTTCCGGGCTTCCTGGGCCCAGTTTCTGTTCGAAGATCGCAGTGAAGGAGACGTCAGCCGACTGGATGTCGGCGCTTCCATTCCGCACAATGTTCGACAACCCACCACCGAGGAACTGAATGATCCGCAGGTCATACGGTGTGCCACTAAAATTGCCGGCGAATTCGTCGCTAATATTCGTAAAGTCCGCAGATGTTGCCAGTGGGTCATTGATGGCGTTGCCTGCCATGGAAAAACCCATTTCACCGAGCGGGGAAAACGGAACAACAAGGTTTTCGGTTCCCATGTTGAAAGGGGTGCCGGGAAACAGCACCAACTCATAATCGGGTCGAATAGGGATGGTGAATTCCGTGGGTAGCTGTGCCACGGCGGGCAATGTGATGGCACTCAGTGACGCGAACGAGCCCAATAGTGCTTTTGTTAAACCAGTCATAGGACTTCCTCTCAGGTGAAAAAAACTTTTTGGCATTTCAATATGCCCAAACCCAATCTGCAAGCCAATACCTCGAACCACATAGTATTGGGGCGCAGTATCTGTCGGGGTATACTATCAACGGAGTTCGCTCCGGCACGGGTGTGCGTGCTCCGAAAATCACGACGATTCGCGCCGTCGGCGACGAGTAAAACACCATAGTGTGATACCGAGGGGAACAAACATCGAAGCTGATACGGGTTCCGGGACGACTCGGGTGATGCGTATGTAACCATTGGGCAAAGCTTGACCGATGACCGGGTCGGTACCGCTCGGGGCCGCACCCAACTGCAATCGAAGATCGACCAGGCTGTCATCCGTGCCAATGAGTTCTTGGCCGACCTCATACGGCAAAGACGTAATCGTACTCTCGAAGGCATATGGTGTTGCCCCATAGACTACAACTTCTTCCGCCGTGCCGGGATTAAGTATTTGTGCGAACGGTCCACTTGCACGACGGAAGGCCGACGTCAGTGACGACGGATCGCCGGTGGCAAAGCCAAGCGAGGACGGATCTCGAACAAGCTGTGAGTACGTGCCGACAAACGGCGCTAGCTGTGGGGCGGAGGCACCGCCGGTGATGTGGAACGGCGTTCCGCCCAGGTCACCGATTCCAAAAACATCCACTACTTCGAATTCAATCTCGTCCCCTCCCTGATTCTGCCAGACTTCCTTGATACGACCGTTGTAGGCAATTTCCACGTCGATCGGCGGCGCGGCAGGATCCCCGGCGCGCGCTGGGTCGGGATAAAACGGCGATGTCGAGGGAAATCGCACGAAGAACGAATTGAAATAGTCGTATTGGGTCATTCCCCCTTGGATATCGGCGGCGGATACGGGTTGATGAAGGCCAATCGGTATGGCAAAGAGCACAGACAACACACACAAGCGAACAGACATATTGCATCCTCAGATCATTCAGCGTGGTTACGACAAAGTAATGCGGCAGGTCAACGGCCAATGAGCCACCGCGGCGTTAGCAGCGGGGCGTCGATCATACCGGCATGACATGTCTGCGTCTCGACAGACGAATGAAAGCCGGCACGATGACGCTGCACATGGCTAACGAGGAAGGTTCAGGAACAAATGTGAGGAAGCCGACGTCGCTGCTCCAACTGTAGGGGATATTGGTCGCCGCCGGATCGAATTCATCGGTCTCGGCCGTCATCAGAAAGGCGCCCCCAGTAACATTGGCGAACTTACCTGTACCTGAACCGGGAACGGGGTTGAACGTGGCCAACCAGGTTGTGTCCACCAGACCGCCAGCGACAGGGGTGAGTTGAACTCGGGCCGTGTCGGGCGCGCCGAGTTCCGGGTGACCGTAATGCATCTCCAGCGTCCCGTCGGCCCCGAAATCGAATACGAACGGTACTCCACTATCAAACGGAGCGACGCCGGTGGCATCGGGAGCGCCCAGCAACCGTACCCGCCCCATACCCGTGTAGTTTAGCGCTTCACCGCCCAACGTCGCCGTTCCGGCCGTGATGATGTGTTCCTTCTCGGGATTTGCAGGGTCTGGCAAAGCCTCAACCGTTCCCTCGCCAGATACAATCTGAAACGGCACGTCTATCTGTGCATTAGCCAATGTTCCTAGTAGCAAAACCGACGCGAGGCACACCGCCCCGGACAGACACGTCTCGACGACAGATGCGCGGTTCATTCGGACGATGTTTGAAAATCGGTTCCACACAGTTAGTTACCCCCTGAAGTCAATGAGCTTGTTTGTCCTGTCGTAAAACGCGTCGACTAACTTTGGAATGCCGACAATGTCGTTTTCAAGCCTTTCCGTTTCCTACCAAAAAGCTCCGGCTTTGGCTTGAGCGAAAGCCTGCAGTCCTTGTTCTTCCTTTCGCTCTTCCTCAGCTTTGCGTTTTCTCTCCTTGCGCTTCCGCGCAGCACTTGCGTCAGGCGGCGCCACTGAATGTCCGCCGCCCCCGTAGTCCTCATATCCACTCAATCTGAATTACCTGACTCCCGTCACCACAGGTGAGAGTACCCACAGCAGGTGCGGGTTACAATCGTTAATTTGACTACACGCGCTCCATCTCAAATCGCATTTGCTACTCCTCGATCGAGAGTTGCCGGAACCTGCGAAAAATGTTGACGACCAGTGCCGTACGATCAGTAACCCCTTGCGCCTCGAATACGCGCTGCAGATGTGCTCTCACGGTGTGAGGCGATATCTGTAGCTTACGAGCGACCTGCTGGTCCGACCATCCTTGCAGGATGCCGTCGATAAGTTCGGCTTGACGACTGGTAAAGCCCAAATCGCTTACAAGCCGCTGCCATTCAGCGTCGCTGAATAGGCGATCGGCACCATTGGTAGACTGCATTCTGAGGTCCTTCAGCACAACGCGATCCTAGAGCGGAAAACTTCACGAGGTGTTGCTTGTGCCCTGCAGATGTAATCAACACGGGCGATCGGACCCCTTCAACGCGGCGGGCTTTTTTCAGAATTGGACGAATTCGTCGCGGATGATGGTCAATACGTTGGCTCGTCTTCAGCCTCGAATTCGCCGATGAGAGTACGAATTCGCCGCAGCTTTCGCTCGATTGAAGAGATGGAACATTGTAGGGAACGAGCGATTTCGCGGTTGGTATAACCTTCCATTTTCTGAATGACGATCGATCGTAGGACCTCTTCCGGCAATTGCTCCAGCAGACGAGTGACCTGCTCGGCGACAATGGCGGCCAGTTCGGGCGTCGGCATGGGCGCTGCGATGTCGGCCATTGCTTGTTGTCGATCGCCGGCAGCAAGAAGTGCCGACTCGGTCAATGCCGAATTCTTGCGGCGACCGAGGTGCTTTCGCTGGTTGAGAGCTTTTCGCTCCGCAATGCAGATCAGCAGCCGCCACAGGTCGTCGCGGTCGCGCAAGTTCGGAAACTTACCTTCTGCCGCCCGGCGACAGAACGACGCAAAAGCAGTTTGTGCGACATCGTCCTCGTCCATGATGCGGCGGGGAGCGGTGCCCAGTTTTCGCCGTGCAAGGAGCACCAACTGCTGATAGTACCGAGCCCACAACGCCATCGCGGCATCGTCATTGCCATTCTTGATCTGATCAATCAGCAGAGAAACGGAATTCATACGCGGTGTGGATTGCTGCGAACATGCATTGCGAAGTGCCTGCCTGACAACGTCGACTAGGTGTCCGATCATTATACCTCATCCCTTATACCATTGGGCAAGAAGCTTCCTCGGGGAATCGGCGTGCGTCACCTACCTTGACCATCAACCTGGATAACGCCGGCCCATCACAGGTAAAGTCTTGACCAGAAATTGGCGCTAACATGCCGCCTTGCTAGAATGCCCCTCAGGTGTCGGGTAGGGGTTTTCATTCGGGGGCCACTCATGGACAGCGATCGTAGCGGAAACGCCGAGATTGATCGATTGTGCGACGAATTCGAACAGGCACTGCGAGCAAATCAAGAAACTCGCCTCGAGAAGTATCTCGCGCTCGCCCCCGCTGCTCTCCAAAACCAGGCGTTTCACGAGTTGCTAAAGGTCGAGCTGGAAATCCGCAGCGAACAGCGCACCGCGCCCACACGGGCGGAATACCTCGCTCGATTTGCCGAACGCTCACAAGCTGTCGAA
>JAGQPD010000325.1 GCA_020426865.1 Planctomycetales bacterium | reverse complement strand
TCGGGCGGAAAGCGGTTCTATTGGGGTCCAGAATCTATCACTGGCAAACATGGAAGGAATCCTCTACTTTTCTGCCGATGACGGTATTCACGGCAGCGAGCTCTGGTTGAGCGATGGGACAGAGGACGGAACCGTGCTCGTTAGAGATATTCGCGCTGGAGCCAACTCGTCCCAACCTTCGGAGATTACGTATTTTGGTGGCGCACTCTACTTTGCGGCCCACGACGATCCATTCGGTCGAGAGTTGTGGAAGAGCGATGGGACCGAGGGTGGCACGACGTTGCTGAAGGATATTCGCCCAGGAGGTGACTCGTCACATCCCACACTGTTCACTCAAGTCGGCGAGCTTCTGTACTTCGTCGCCAATGACGGGGACAGTGGCTATGAATTGTGGAAGAGCGATGGGACCCCGGAGGGAACGGTATTTGTCAAGGACATCAACACAGGGACGCTTTCGTCTAATCCCCGATACCTGACCGATGTCAATGGCACGTTATACTTTGCAGCCAACGACGGAGTCGGCGGCGTCGAACTTTGGAAGAGCGATGGCAGTGAGGCGGGCACCGTTCGCGTAAAGGACATTCGGGTCGGAACCAACGGATCGATCCCGCGACTGTTGACGAATATGAACGGACTGCTTTATTTCACGGCCCACGACGGGGTGAGTTGGGAGATCTGGAAGAGCGATGGAACGGAAGCGGGCACATCGCGAGTCAAGAGCAACCGGCTTGCCAGCGGTGCTTTGTCGCCCGTTGAGTTGGCCAATGTCGGGGGAACGCTTTACTTTACCGGATTCGATGGCAACGGAGGTTTGTGGAAAAGTGATGGAACCGACGAGGGGACCATTCGCGTGCATAGTACGGGTGCGAGGAACCTCACCAATGTTTACGGGACCTTATACTTCACGGCGTACGAACCTGGCGACCGACACGCGTTATGGCAGAGCGACGGGACGGAAGCTGGAACGATTCGGATCAACGACATTGGCAGCGGCACGGCGAACGTGCACGTTCATCATTTGACGACCGTTGCCGGGCTGCTGTTTTTTGTCGCTTACGACGAACATGGCCGCGAGCTTTGGATGAGTGACGGAACCGAATCGGGCACGTTGCTAGTCGAGGACCTCACCGGCGATTCGGGTGGTGCCTCACCAGAATACATCACGGAAGTCGGCAATCGATTGTTCTTCGTCGCACAGAACGATCTCTTCGGAAGGGAACTTTGGACTGGCGTAATCGACGAAATTGAGTTCGCTCCTGGAGATTTTGACGGCAATGGTGTCCTCGATGCGCTAGATATCGATGCCCTAGTGGCAGCCATTGCCCGGCGAGAGCACCCACCATTGTTCGATCTCACGCTCGACAGTCTCGTCGACGAGCAAGATCTTTCGCGATGGCTGCAGTTAGCCGGCGCTGCTAACCTTGCTCCCGACGCTGCGTACGACCCGGGCGACGCGAACTTGGATGGCGTTGTCGACATGGCGGATTTCGCGATCTGGAATACGCACAAGTTTACGGCGGTCGCCTCCTGGTCGCTCGGCGATTTCAACGCCGACGGCGTGACCGACATATCGGATTTGAATCTCTGGAATACACACCGCGTCATCCCACACGATCCGGTCGCCAACCCCGATGAATTGGACACATTCGACGACGAACCGCTTTTGATCGCCATCGCTGATTTGCTGGAAAATGACACCGATCCGGACCCAGGCGACACCGTATCGTTTGTAGCAGTTGACAGCACGAGCCAGCTTGGCGCCACGATCACGATGCCTGACGACGCGTCGATCTTTTACGATCCGACGCATGTCGTGGAGCTCTATGCGCTACGTCCAGGCCAGCAGGTGGTCGACACATTCGAGTACATGGTGACGGACGACAGTGGCTTAACGGCGCGGGGGACGGTACATGTTACGGTTCATGGGGTGGACATAGTGACCTATTCGTATGAGCTGACGGACTTGGATGGCAACCCACTCACCGAGGTCACCGCCGGCAGTTTGTTCCAGATCCGCGGCACCGTGGCCGACACAAGTTCCATCGCAACCGGCGTAGGTGCCGCGTATGTGAATTTGACATTTGATCCCACTCGGGCGACGGTAACGTCGATCGACATTACGTTGCCGCATTTGGCGGGCGGCGCAGTTACGCGAGTTGCCAGCGATGGCTCGGCATTCACCGTGGGCGGGCTGCAATTCACGGATCGCTCGGCAGATCCGCTGCCGCTGTCTACCACAACCTTCCTTGCAGGAACGACACCCGGGATCGTGACCATCACACCAGGCCCGTCGCCGTTTCCGGACATCGAATCGACGTTAACGCTGGGGTCGGAATTCTTGATCCCAACCGAGCAGATTGCCTACGGTTCGATCGAGATCCCGATTGTTGCACCATCGCCCCCGGCTGAATCGATCACCGCGACCTCGATCCATGCCGCATCTACCAACTCCAATTGGGAAGAATCGCCGTCGGTGGCCGCCACAAGTCTTCCTGGGCCAACCGACACCGCGCGGACGACGCTCCGCACGGCCACAGCGCGCGAGCCCGACACCACTGCCACGACGGTGCCACGCACAACCGCAGCTGGCAGGCGACTTTCAATGAACCGCAAACGCCAGGACGCCAATGGGCAGAACGAAGCGGCAGAGGGGGAACGCCCTGGTCGGCTTTCGACATTTCCGTCGGCGGCCCCCTAATACCTCGAACCATCAGGTATTGGCCCTGCTCGCCGCTGTTGCGCGAACGGCCAAATCCCGCGATAATTGGCCGTTCGCGTTCCTGCCGGTCGATGGTAAACTAAGACCTGAGAGTGCGTCGGATGCGTAGTTGGTTGACGCCCGGCACGAGGCATAGTCGTTGAGGCAATCGAAAGAGTGGCAAGAACATGAATCGCGTTGGCTTTGTTGGTTGGCGAGGCATGGTCGGTTCCGTATTGATGGGCCGCATGTTGGAGGAGCAAGATTTTCGGCTCGTGAAGGAACCGGTGTTTTTCACGACTTCCAACGTCGGTGGGACGGGCCCGGATATTGGAGTCGCCATTCCACCCTTGAAAGATGCCAACGACATCGGCGCATTGACACAGATGGACGCGATCGTCTCTTGTCAAGGTGGTGATTACACAAAATCCGTATACGGAAGACTTCGCCAAAACGGCTGGAACGGTTACTGGATCGATGCCGCATCCAGCTTGCGGATGCAAGATGATGCGTTGATTATTCTCGATCCGGTGAATCTCGACGTCATCAAGAACGGGTTATCCGAGGGGATCAAAAGTTTCATTGGCGGCAACTGCACGGTCAGCCTCATGCTGATGGCGATGGGTGGTCTTTTCCGTCACGATCTGGTCGAATGGATATCGGCGATGACTTACCAGGCCGCCAGTGGGGCTGGAGCCCAGAACATGCGCGAGTTGATCAAGCAAATGGGCGTGATTTACGGACGAGTCGCTGAACTGATTGAACAACCCGCCAGCGCGATACTGGACATTG
>JAGQPD010000324.1 GCA_020426865.1 Planctomycetales bacterium | reverse complement strand
GTATGGGTTGGGGACGGAGAACGAGGATCTGCCGGGGTTCGTCGTCCTAATTTCTAGTGGAGTGCAGCCCAACGGCGGCGCGAATTCTTATGGCAGCGGTTTCTTGCCATCGGTATTTCAAGGCGTCCAGTGTCGATCCAAAGGTGACCCAGTGCTATTCGCTTCGGATCCACCAGGCATGGATCGTCGTTTGCGCCGCCGCTCGCTCGATGCCTTGCACGCTCTCAATCAGTTGCAGGCGGACGAACTTGGACACCCCGATACCGTAACACGGATCGCGCAGTACGAATTGGCATTCCGCATGCAAGCGGCCGTGCCGGAAGTGATGGACATCTCGCGCGAAACATTACAGACACTCGCGGCCTATGGTGCTGAGCCAGGTGCCGGGTCGTTCGCGAACAATTGCTTGCTGGCGCGGCGGCTCGTCGAACAAGGCGTGCGCTACGTCCAACTGTTCGATTGGGGTTGGGATTTTCATGGCACGAACCCCGGCGAAGGATTGACGGACGGACTGACACAAAAATTCGCAAAGACCGACAAGCCGATTTCGGCCTTGATTAAAGACTTAAAACAACGCGGACTACTCGACGAAACCTTGATTGTCTGTGGTGGCGAGTTCGGACGAACGCCGTTTCGCGAGGGAAGGACGGCCAAGAGTAATGTGCTCGGCCGCGACCACTATCCCGATTGTTTTACGATGTGGATGGCCGGCGGCGGTGCTCGACCGGGTACGAATTATGGCACTACCGATGAGCTTGGTTTTCATGTCGTTGAAAACAAAGTGGAAGTCTACGACCTGCAAGCGACGATCATGCACTTGTTGGGGTTCGACCACGAGCGACTGACATTTCGTTTTCAAGGTCGCGATTATCGACTGACCGATGTGCATGGCAAGGTCGTGCCCGACCTGATTGCGTAGCGGGTCGTTTGACGTATCCGAGTCGAATCGGTTGCGAGTGACCATAGTGTGGTCAATGTTTTGGCTCCATATCGTAACGCCATTTTGTGACATTGTTGTTTGCCGTTGAATCGCCTGACCAGTAGAGTGATACCATGATGAAACTGCAGCGGACGTTCCTTGCAGCGGCGCTATATGTGACGGTTGCAATCGTCGGTTCTCCGCGAATTTCGCAGGGCAACGAGTTGAATGAGGTCCGGCGCCAGCCCAATGTCGTCGTGATCCTTACCGATGATCAAGGGTGGGGCGATCTAAGCAGCAGCGGAAACAAGAATCTGCAAACCCCTAACATCGATTCTCTGGCACGCGACGGCGCCAGTTTCGATCGGTTTTTCGTTTGTCCGCTCTGTTCGCCCACGCGGGCCGAGTTTCTGACCGGGCGATATCATCCGCGTAGTAATGTGGTTGGTGTTTCCACGGGTGGCGAACGGATGGACCTCGACGAAGTGACGATTGCCGACCTGCTTCGTAATGCGGGGTACGCAACGGCAGCGTTCGGCAAATGGCATAATGGCACGCAGTACCCGTACCATCCAAACGGCCGCGGGTTTGATGAATTCTATGGGTTTTGCTCCGGCCACTGGGGGCATTATTTTAGTCCACTGCTGGATCGCAACGGTCGAATCGTAAATGGCCATGGCTACACGAGCGACGATTTCACGGAACATGCAATGGCGTTTATCGAGTTGCATCGCGATCGGCCGTTTTTCGTCTATCTCCCCTTGAATACGCCCCACTCCCCGATGCAGGTTCCGGAACGATGGTGGAGTGAATTTGCAGATAAGCCGCTGCCGATGCGGCATCGCGAGCCGAATCGAGAGGACACTCAACACACTCGTGCGGCGCTGGCGATGTGTGAAAACACGGATTGGAATGTCGGGCGTCTGCTGGCAAAGCTTGGCGAATTGCAATTGACACGCGATACGATCGTGATTTTCTTTTGTGACAATGGCCCCAATGGCTTTCGTTGGAACGGCGGAATGAAGGGGCGTAAGGGATCTACGGATGAGGGAGGCGTTCGGTCGCCGCTGTTCGTCTCGTGGCCCGGCAAGATTGCGGCCGGGCAGCGCATCATGCCCATCGCGGCTGCGATTGATCTGTTGCCGACGATCGTCGAGTTGACTGGAAGCAGCGGCGAAGGGACGAAGCCATTGGACGGACGATCCTTGGTCCCGCTGCTTATGGCAACCGATGACAGTGCAAGGTCTGCGTGGCCAGAACGGAACCTGTTTTCTTTCTGGGGAGGGAAACTCAGTGTTCGGTCACAGCGCTATCGACTCGATCACGAGGGGCATTTGTACGACATGCAGGTCGATCCCGGGCAAGAAAAGGACATTGTGGCGAGCGAGCCGGACGTGGCGAGTCGGCTTGCGGATGCCGCCCAACACTGGCGAGCAGATGTGTTGTCTGAACTCAAGAAAGACGACCGACCATTTCTTGTCGGGCATTCCGATGTGACGTGGACACAATTGCCCGCTCGTGATGCCGTCGCCACGGGTACCATCAAGCGATCGAGCGTTCATCCGAATTGTTCCTATTTCACGAATTGGACCAGCGCCAATGACGCGGTAACCTGGGACGTCGAAGTGTTGCAGGAAGGGACGTACGATATCGATTTGTATTACGCTTGCCCACCAAAGGATGTTGGAGCGACCGTACGGGTATCGTTTCGAAACTCGCATGTGGAAGGACGTTTGGTAGAAGCACACGATCCGCCCGTCGTAGGGGCAGCCGAGGATCGAGTGCCACGCACGGAGTCCTACGTGAAGGACTTCAAACCTTGGCGCATTGGACAATTGCATCTGAGCGCCGGGCGCGGACAACTGATGGTGTCCGCCGTACAAATCCCTGGGGCCCAAGCGCTGGAATTGCGGCTAATGACACTCACTCGGCATGATTGATCCGCTCGATCGAAGCAAGCAATCGAACCAAGGAGCGGATACCGAACCGCGTGAGCCCGAAGGGCCGCCAGGATCGCTCCGCCGTCTCCAAACGTGTCGGCTGTCCTGCCCGTGTCGGCCATCGGCGAGGCTGGCGATGGCGATTGGGATACGGCTGGAGCGATGTCATGGCTGCGCCAACATCGTTTTACCTGCACCACTAGCTAGTGTCTGTCCGGAAATT
>JAGQPD010000323.1 GCA_020426865.1 Planctomycetales bacterium | reverse complement strand
CAGAGGCAAAGTCCATATCCGTGAAGTGCACGCAGGAATGGTCGATTGAAAATGAAGCCCCAGGGTAACAGCTCCTTGAAGTCCGGAGGCAAAGACAGCTCGGCAATCCGGATGGCAATATCGTAGTGGGTAATGGCATACTCTGGTCGATAGTGGAACGCCAAGTTGCCGAGATGGGCATGTGCATCGACGCAACGCAGGTCCGCAGCCAAAGCCTTCATTAACAGTTTTCGGGCAGCTCCTGAGTCCTGCATTTCGGCTGCATCCGCCACGAGACAGGCTTCGCCGTCAGCTGAATCAACACCAACACCTACGCCCCACGCGATACCGGAAAACGCAAAAGCCCGCCGCAGCCTCGACGCAGAACGATGCCACATCGACGCATAGGGATCGGTCGCTTCAAACGGTTCGTGGGCCGCGTTGAGATCGTATTCGCCTCGGTCTTCAAGAGGTAGAGGGTCGAGTCCAAGAGCCGCCACGTCGGTCCAAACGCGTTCAATACGGCCAGCACAATGATCGAATCCGCTCCAAGTCCATCGCTTAGACAACTCGACGTTCACAAGTTGCCCTGGGGCTACACAATAGGCAGTAAGGCCACCGGTACGCAGTGAAATGACATCCGTTCCATCCAATGGCCGAAGACGTATCGACCGATCCGAACATCCCAACACAATCGCGGTAATGCGCTTGGGGAAGATACTTTCGCCTACGTGCCTCGACTCTTTTCCGCGGAGCACGTACTGGCGCGCTGTCGAATAGGATTCGCCCGTTTTCGCCTGCCTATCACGGACATGTTTCTTCAGATCCTTTTTCGTAGTCATGACTGTCTCCCAATTACGCCGCGTGACCTTGACCCTCGCTCAAAATCGCGCAGCAAAAAGAGACGCACGATACGATTACCGGAGGACAGAGCTCCCCTTTGCCCCGATGAAAGGTCCCGCGAGGGAGGACCACTGGGGTTGGGCGTCGGAACCGCCGAGAATTTAGATTAGCAGGCGGGCGCTCGGATTTCAAGCTCCCCAAATCCACGCGAATTTCAAAGCGTACACTTTAGCCATTTCGTTTTCAGAGCGACGTGCGGCTAGCGCAACCGTCGTTGACGATACGCAGCTAATGCTATACTCATGTGTGATCTATCTTGGGCCAGCACAAGGGCGACACGAGTGGCAAGGCAGACGCGAAAACTGACGGCGGCCGAAAAGAAAGCCCGCCGCGAACGAACAACACTCCTTATGCACCTCGTCGTCCTCATCGTCGGACCAATGGTATCTGCGTCCGCGCCCGTAGCCGTAGGAGAATTCGTGATAACCCCCTTCGGCTTGGCCGCTTTGCCATAGTGTGACCAGCGCCAGATGAGCGATACAGTCGGCTTGCTCGGCCGCCGTAAACAGGACTTCAGCCCGAGCGCGATCGATGCCTTTGAGCTTGTCGATTGTAAGGCCATCTTGCGTGTAGCGATGTTCGTTACTGTGCACCGCTTGGTGGTGGTACCCGACATAGGGTTGTGCGTGCGGGTGTCGGTGCTGCCATAAACGAGTCGTTTCCACCAAGGTAGTCGGAAACGCCAGCAGTTTTGTTAAACTTGGCTTCGAAGCAAAATCGACAGCGAGGGCGAAAACGGAGAAAGTTGGCCGTTTGCTTGACTGCTGCCATGTAAGACCGTATCTTACTTGATATGAATACACAATTATCTTCCAAAGGACAGATCGTTTTGCCGGTTGAACTGCGTGAGGCAGATCATTTGGTGCCAGGCCAGGTATTCGAGATTGAACGAATCTCGGAAGGTGAGTATTTGCTGAAGAAGGTTCGCGAACCAGGCCAGCCAGGGTTGGTCCGGTGGCTTGCCGAGTGCCCATCGCCTGATTGGTTTCAGCCGGTTGAATCAGAATTGACGGACTCCGTGTTATGAAGTTTCTGGTGGATGCGAACGTGCTCAGCGAAGCGACGAAGCCCAACCCTAATCCGAACGTAGTCGTGTGGCTTGCGGCGCACGAGACACAATTGGCGATCAATCCGATTGTTCTTGGTGAGCTACGATTTGGAATCCTCTTGTTACCCAAAGGCAAGCGGCGTAGCAAGCTGCTCGCATGGCTTGAATCGGGGATTCGCTATTTGCAGATGCTGGACTTCGACGCGACGACTTCGGGGCATTGGGCACAGGTCTTGGCGGACTTGCGAAAACAGGGGCGTGCCATGCCGGTGAAAGACAGTCTCATCGCCGCAACGGCTCGCCAGTTCCAATTGCCCATCGCAACCAGGAACGACAAGGACTTCGCATTTGCAGGCGTCAAAGTCGTCAACCCGTTCGAATGATATTTTGCTACTGTTAATTGCACACAAACATTGTATGCAATATCACGACGATGGGTTGTTCATCTGTTAGCGACTGATGCGTCGCCAGAGCCGCAAGTGATACTCGGCATGGAGCCGGACCCTTTTCAAGACGCAGCAATTCAATGCTGGAGCCACGCGATTCTGGCCATGAATGAGTTCCGTTTGGGAAACCTCGAGGCTGCTCAGAACTCGCTCACCCAAGTACAGCAAACAATTCGACAGATCGATCGAGTCGATTGAACCAAGTCACAATCGGCTCGACTGCCCGGCGAATTTGCTGGCCTAGGCCGTTGGGATTTCCAATTCCGTCACAATTCGATTAGAATCGCGGCGTGAAGTCTATAGCTCGATGCGTTGTTTCTATCGAAAACCAATATCATGTCGCAGGCAGAATTCCTGAAGAAGGTTTTTGAAGTGCTTGACCGGCTAGAAGTCGCGGCGATGCTGGTTGGATCACATGCCTCCAGTTATTATGGCGAATCGCGTTCAACTCATGACATCGATATCTTGATCGATCTTCCAAAAGTCAAAGTCGCTTCGCTTGTTGCAGCATTTCCAAAGCCGCGGTATTATCTTTCCGAATCCGCGCTACTCGAAGGGAGAATGGCGAATTTGATCGATACCGAACAGGGCGATAAAGTCGATTTTTTTATGCTCGACTCGTCTGCGAGTCGCCAACAGGAATTAGCCCGACGAAAGTCAATAAACATTCTTGGTGCAAGAGTTTGGATGGCCACCGTCGAGGACACAATCGTTGCGAAATTAAGATGGTCTCAGGATGCGGGAGGTTCCGATCGCCAAATCCGGGACGTCGAGCAGATGATCATCCAACAAAAGGCAAACATCGATCGAGAGTATCTAAGTCAAAGGATTCATGAAGAAGCGTTATCCGAAACCTGGAGCCTTGTATCTGATCTGCTGGACTAGTTAATGATCGAAAGACTGGAAGATCGGATGGCGAGTGAAACCGAAGCGGGACGCGAAGCGTTGCGAGTTTGGCGCGATATCGTTCATCGCATGACGGGCGAAGAAAAGGTCATGAAATCGTTCGAGCTCACCGCAACCGTGCGAGAAATCATGCGCGCCGGATTGCGAGAACAATTTCCAAATGCAAGCGAAGAAGAGATTCAACGCCGGTATGTTGATCGGCTGCTCCGCTATCACGGACTATCGCTTGACGAAATCCACCGCCGCCAAGCCGGGGAAGAATCGGCCTCGTCGATTCGTGGGGAATAAGAAACAACCGGCTCGACCAGCCAATGCTTACGAATCGAGGTCGAATAATTCTGCCAATGATAGATTTGCTGAGGGTTGGCAGAGTGGGCTGATGGACGTTGACTTGTCGAAAGGCCGAATCGATTGGTAACGTCCCACGTGCGGCGCTTGGTGAACCTGGATTTGCTCAGCCGGGATGCCAACGACCCGATATTCGGGTATGCCATGTTCGGCATACAATCCGGCTTTTTCACCCAAATCCTGTGCTGCGCTGGAATCGGCGACCTCGATGATCAACAGCACTTCTTTGTGTGTTGGGCGAATGCGCTTAGAAGACATTTTTCGAACCCAAGCGAGATCCGGTTCGGGGCGATGGTTCCCGCAATTGATACTCGACTGCACCCGAATCGAAATCTCTCGGCGATTCGTATTGGCATAAGACCAGTCTGTCAAATCCTCGATCTCACCTTCATGCACCGGGCCAGCCGGATTCATGAACCGCAATTCTCCATAAATCAGTTCGATCTTCATCGGTTCAAGATCGACGAACGCACCGCGCTGGACCATACGGTCGAAATCATCTCCACTGAGTTTGGCGATCGTACTCATCACAATTGGCCCACAAGGGTAGCCGCACCTGACATTGCCGCGATTGCGTTACTACCAGACATGTTGCCCCAACGGTTCGCCTTGAACAATCACTCGGGTTTTGTCGTGGGATTCCGCGTTCAGCACGTTTGTTTTCTTGCTCAGTGCGGGACGTCTCGAGTGAGCTACAGAAAGGCAATCGGTCGATCCGCCGCGAGTCGCACACTATAGCAAAAATGGTTGGCTGGCTGCAGGTTGGGCTGGCTGCAGATTGCGCCGAAGCGTGACAGTGACGTAGGTACTAAGAGATGAGGGAAGGGCAGAACGATGTCTTATTGTGCAAGTGAATGCTGATGATTCGGTGGCCTGGCAATCGCCACGACGAATGGGCACGTCGCGGGCGGTCTCAGACGGCAAACATTTCCATCAATGCAGAGAGCACGTCGGTTCGAGCTTTTCCACGAATCATGCCGACTTTCTTGACCAGTCGTCGCTTGTCGACGGTTCGAAGTTGGTCGATCGCGGCAACTCCTTTTGTCCCTGGACTCGCGTGGGGACGCGAAACGCATAGGCTTGCCCCGTGGTCAATGGGACGACAATCACGGTCTGCAAATGTGCGTTAAGTTCGTCGGGCGATACGACGATCGCCGGTCGTGTTTTTCGAATTTCGCTGCCGACTGTCGGATCGAGGTTTACCAACCACACGTCCAAGCGTTTCACGACCATGCTCCGTCAAAGTCGCCGGTGACGGTATCCCAATCGGACAAATCATCCTCGGAAGCCGCGCGGCAACGGGCCGCATCTTCCCCCCAGTTCCTTCGGACCGACCGGATCGCTCGAAGAATGACGACGCCAGCTCCCACCTCCAATTGGAGTTCATCCGTTAGCTGTGCTTGTTCGATCACTGCCTTTGGCAGCCGAACCCCTTTAGAATTGCCGATCTTGACCAGGTTCGTTTTCACCGCAAGTTCCTCCTGACGCTCCTCCACGCGTAATTACATTGTAATACATCGACGCGGGAAGTCAAAGCGTTCAGCAGCTTCTCCCCTTTCAACTTCACTGCCACGCCGGTCCGACTGGCACTGGAGAGCATGAACAGAGCGCCGCGGAACCCGCCGGTATACTCGAATTGAAACAACACCGCTCCATCATTTGCGCGGATGTTCGGTTTTGATGTAGGGATGATGTCGTAGACCGCGTCGGCCGTCGCCCGGCCGCTATCGATTTCCTGCCAGATGGCTCTGCCTTCGCGACAACGGACCCATTTCACTCCATGCTCGGCGTTGCGACGGCGTTCCACGATTGCCTGGTAACAACTCCAGCGCGTGGAATCCGTAGATGTGGAGGCCGCTTTAGCCAATGCCGACAGCTTCTTCGATGTCACTTTCCATCGGCAGTTCAAGCGGATGGCTACGATACGTGACCGGCAATGATGATGCTGCGAAAAGTTGGACCTTCATTTCGATGGCGCGGTCATACAACCACTTCGCATCGTCCCAGATTGTGCTGATGTGTTTGTCGTTGAATACCGGAACGACGCGATCATATTTCCGGAATGTTTCGGTGATCTCCTCGAAGAATCGCTTGCGAGAATAAAGCTTCTGCCCAAATTCGTTGACCGGATAATTGCCGTGTTCGCCGATACTGAGCACCGCATCGACAGGGATCGACTTGCCGCCAACCGTGAGGGCCTGTTCGATCGAGTCGAACCGCGTCGCGAACATTGTTTTCGCTGTGGACTTTTTGCCAGGCCAACTGCAACACCTGCCGTTCGGTATGTCTCGGAACGACCACGACGCCGTCGCTATCTGCGACTACAAGATCTCCCGGCGCAAATGACACTCCGCCAATTTCGACCACCTCGTCACAGTCGATGACGCGTTGCCGATTCTTCGCTCGACTATGCAATGGTGTTTCACCGACGCCTGGCGTATTTGTCGTGCGCGCCGACGCAAGCTATGATGGAGCAAGCAACTTGGTGAGTAGCTCCCATCTGTTGACCCGCTCGACTCGGCCCATGAACCCGAACCTTTTCATGGGAATTGCGAGCATGCAGTTGATTTTCGAGTAACGTGCTATGCCAACTCGTTTGATCATCACACTTCCGATAGTGTTTACCTCGCTCTTCTCGGCAGCCCATGCACAGAAGGACGTTCCCCTTGGCGGTGGTCAATCGCAGCAAGACCAGTCGGCCCCGACAGCGGAATGGGTTCAGAAACGTGACGGATTGTGGAACGAAACTCAGAAGCTCGACGAAAAAGGGGAGTTTGGGTCGGCGCTTGTTGTCGGCCAACAGCTATTGGAGCACCAACTGTTGTATTATCCCAAGCAACATCCGCACACGGCAATACTCTACGAGCGCCTGGCTCAATGGGCAGAGTTTGTCGAGCAATGGGAAGATGCCAAGTTGTATCGTCAGGCCGTTTTTGAAGCGAGATTGGCGTTGGTGGGGCGCGGACACTGGCAGACGATCGACGCCGAAAATCAACTCGGCTTCGTTAATCAATTGAAGGAGTTAAACGTTGAACAGCGACGCGAGTTGAGTGCTGCTAGTGAAGAGTATGCACAATGCGTTTACCGGGTATGTTACGCGGCAAAGCGTCGATGCCTACAACCCGGACCTCCTGTCGGGATTGGTGTTTGCCGGCGTCAACCAGCCACGCAAAGGTTTGGATGACGGAATTCTCACCGCAGCGGAATTCGCGACATTGGATGCACGCGGCGTGGAGTTGACTGTTCTCAGCGCCTGTGAAACGGGAATGGGGACGCATGCGTCGGGCGAAGGGCTGGTTGGCTTGCGTCGCGCTTTGCACATTGCTGGAGTGAAGTCGGTCATTGCCAGCTTGTGGACTGTCGACGACCTGGCGACGCGTGATCTAATGAATCGTTTCTATGAGAACCTGTTATTGAAGCGGATGGGGAAGCTTGATGCGCTGCGAGAGGCCCAGCTTTGGATGCTGCGCGAACGCGGGCCTCGCAGTGCGAGAGAAGTGGCTCGCGGTGCACGGTTGGCGAAATCGGCAAACTCTCGACGCTCGACACAACAAAGGCTCGCACCCCACTATTGGGCCGCGTTTGTGCTCAGCGGCGATTGGCGCTGACTCGTTATCGACGGTCGCCGGTGCCTTTCGCGCAACGAAGACGGACCTGCAGCGCAGCGAGGTGGTCCAGCGGGCGCAATTGGCAATGCAACAAGTTCCCGATTTTGTTGGCAATGTGCGTTCGATTCGCACGGGGGATTTCTCCCGACGCGTTGCTAGCGGGCGAGGCCTGGTGGACGAAGTGGCCGGATCAACTGATGGATCCGCGGCCCCAACCGGTAGCCGCCTCCCTATTCTACCGGGGGCCTTCACGCAACACAACGATCTTGCGTCGTGTAGCCCCACATGATCATGCCCCTCCCTTGGTGCCGTAGGGGAGGCAGGATGATTTGGGGGCAGGATGATGAAGCACTGTGGATGGCAGGCGGTCGCGGCAACCCGATTAATCGTCTATACCGAATCTGCGTTGCGGCGATTCCCGCCACACCGACGGACGTGCTTGAAACCCGAGCCGATTGCGCCGACAATCGAATTGCGGATCAATGGTGCATAATACCTCGGACCGCATAGTATTGCGGCCTCCTCGCTCGAAATGGGAACACAGCTAATCCACTCTGGCTACGTCCCGTCCCTGGCGGTGTCGCAATAGTCGATATAGTATCACCGCAACGATCAGCGGAACGGCAATGACAAGTGCTGGGGCGCACAATACAAGGAGCGCGATGATGATGTCCAGCGGACCGGTAATGCTGTCGCCCATGGATTCGTCCCTTTCGGTCGGGTTCATGACGAAAAGGCGGCGATGTGCCGTGATCCGATGCAAACGCACCTGCAAGCGGTCACTGGGATCGCACCACCCGCTTGTGTCAATCCATCGCATCGTCACCGGACGATGTTGCGGACGTGACACGATATACATCGCGTGCCCACCAATTTCCAATATATCAACTCCGCGACTTCTGACAACGTATCGGCCCACAAACCCATGGGGGTTTAAGCTATCCTGGGGAATTCGTTGACGGGGAAAGCTGATGTGGCGAAACCATCGTGGCCTAATCGCCCGATGATTCGGGACTCGCAATCTGTGCCGGCCAGGATACTGCCGTGATGATGGCACTTCCGTGTTGCAGGGCATGGCCACAGTGATACCGGCACTGAACGCGCAAGGTACGCCCGTCGGCACGTCGCGCTGGCCAACTGACTGTGCAGACACGAGTTAGGGAGTCTGCCATTTGAAACATGCGCCGCCTTTGCGAGCCGGATTGGGGCCAGTTGCGGACGCAGTGACACGGCCGGGTACGTTAGGCGTCGTCGTCAGATAGCGGTGATTGACCAGCGACATGAGCATCACGTCCCCTCGCATCAAGTTTACCCATTGAAACGATTCTGCGTTGCTCAGTTCGTCTTCGGGAACCGCCTTCAGCACGACCGAATCATCCGCGACCGAGATGAACCGGCCGTTGGACACCTGCAGAGCCACGCGGCCTTGTCCCCGCTCCACAACCTGAATTTGCGTCTTGCCGCCGTTGAAATCAGCCGAGCCGGCAACGGCGTTGATGAGAAGATTGTTTTCCGTGTCGGCCGACAGCCGACTGCCATCCGCCCCACTGGTTAAAGTTACCACTTTGCCGACTGGGATCTCACGTTCTTTGCCGCGAGCGCGCGGCTCAATCACGACAAAATTGTCGAAGTCCACGTAGCCGCCGGGTCGCCCTTCCGTATTGAAATGAAACAATGCCGGGCGCACGCCTTGAAACGTGCGCAACTGAAACGTCATCGTAAACGGTTTGCCCAGTGGTGCGAACGTCGTGCCGTCGGTGCTCCAGCTGAAGATCGCCGCGTCGGTGTCGAAGTTGCAGGCGACGCGCAGCCAGAGATGTTCCGGCGGACGCGACGAGCTTGCAGTGGGTTGGTTTGGTCGTCTAGGTTGCGCGTCGCGCCGTCCGCCGCGATTGCCCGTGTTGTCCAGCATCCGCAGTTCGTAGCCCTCTGCCGTTTTGGCCACACCAATCCACGCGTAGGGTGAACTCAATAAGGCCAACCCGGCCGTATCGCCGGCGATCATTCCCGACGTGCTGAGTTCGACGGTCGTGATCGATTCGGGACCCGGCGGACGCTGGCATATGCTATTGCGAGCGCCATAGAAATCGGCCGCTGGCAGCGAGTGTAGTCGCAGGACACCCGGCTGTTCGGTTAGCGACCATTTAGTGTCGTCGGGGACATGATTCCATTGCCAGTGCCGATTGAGTTTACCATTTTCAAAATCATCATCGCGAATAAACGATGGCCGAGGTTCTTGCAGGTGACCTGTATCCGGCTTGATCCAGGTGTTGGGTGCCTTCCGCAAGTTGCCGGGGAGCCCAATCAAAGGAAAGTCTTCGCGCCAGGTGATGGGGACAAGCGATACCATTCGGCCTGCGCTGCCGTGATCCGACATGATGACGCTCCACCATTGGCCCGATGGTGTGTCGACAATGCCCCCTTGATGTAGTGTCAATCCGCGGTCGCTTGCGGTCGCACTCACCGGTGTTGCCACGGTCACGCCAAGGGACTCGCCTTGCACCATTCGCTCAACGGTCCAAGGGCCATCGATCGAATCGGATCTCGCGACCATTTGATCGGTCGTCGCGCCCGGTATCGCCGAGACGTCGTAGTATTTGCCGTTGATCTTGTAGAGATGATGCCCCTCACCCATCCCCGGTGCGTCCATCACCCGCCGGGAGCCGGGGACAAACGATTTTAGGTCCGGTGTCAACTCTTCAATCGGATAGGGATTTCTCGCACCCGAAATAATGTAAATCTTCCCGTCGTCGTCAAACAGCACCGACAAATCATGGCGACCCGCTAGTTGATTACGCTGCCACGGCCCTTCGATCGATTTCGAACGAAACACTTGCAGGCCGGCGCCATTGACGTTCGTAAAGACGTAGAACATTCCGTTGTGATAACGAATGCATGGAGCCCAGATGCCGCGACCGTAGATGCCCCGGCCGTCTTCCAATCGATACGCGGGGCCGAGATCGAGGCGATCGATGCAGTAGCCAGCCAATTCCCAGTTCACCAGGTCTTTCGAGTGCATCAATTGTACGGCCGGATTCATATGCATCGTCGTGCCGGCAAGATAGTAGTCGTCGTTGACTCGGATGATGTCCGGGTCTTCAAACTCCTCGTAGAACAATGGATTCGAATACGTACCGTTGCCATTGTCGGCCGTCCAATGCCGGGCCGCCTCGGTAGTATTCGATTCGGCGAAAGGTGTCGCTGGTGGCGCGGCAGCCGCATGGAGCGTTGACATCGAAATGGTCACGGCCGCGATGATGCATTGAAATTGATATCGCTCACGATGCATGTTTACGTTCCTGCGATTTTGCTTTCTGGTCGATTTTGCATTCTGGTCGACTTTGATGTTGTCACGGCCTGCATTCATCTGCGAACCGTAACACGGAGATGGAGGACGGTGACTAAGATTATGATTACGATTAGGAACTTCGCAATCAGTGATTGGGGTTGGGGGATGGTCGCATGCTTCTGTTACTTACCAAGATCCCCGAAGCGATCGTAGGTTTGGAGTAGTGGGTGGGCGTCTTTCCTGCCTTCGATAAGCGACGCGGTCCATTCGGCAAGACGACGCCCCAGTCGCCGACATGCCTGTTGCGTTCGTTCTTCCTCCGGCGGGCCGGCTGATAACGCTCCATAGTGGGCCGAGAACTTGATGCCGGTATAGTCGGTCAGCCCGAACACGAGAAACCCATAGTTGATGAGAATGGCCAAAAGCGCCAAGCATGTCAGTTCCTGGCCGCCCCCCCAGGCTCCGGCCGACGTAAACACGCACCCGATCTTGCCGTCGCGTTTGCCCCAATTCTCGATCGGTTGTTGGTCCCACCATTGTTTCATTTGCCAGCTGACGCAGCCGTAGTTCGTTGGTGAACCGAGCGCCACACCGTCGCACCATTCGAGATCCTTGTCATCCGCCGCAGAAATATCTTTCAATCGGACTTCCGTCCCATCCAGTTGTCGAGCGCCGTCGGCGACCAGCTCGGCCATCCGTCGCGTGTTACCGCTATTGGAGTGAAAAAGTACCAAAACCCTTGCCATTTATCTGATCCTTGTTGCGTTGAATTCGCCTCACTACCCTCGCCGCACGATTCTCGCGACACAACCATTTGACCGTTTGACTAAGTCAACCTCAACCCGGCATCATACATCGTCCCTGCATCCGCCACGGCAACTGGTTAACCGCGAGTCCGTCGGATCGTGAAAGCCGCTAAGACACAGATAATGGCGTGCTACGCCCAAGGTCATCCCATGTACAAGTCCGGATCAAGTGTGGTGATCCGTTGCGATCGCTACGATTCGCTGCATGGAGCAATACCTCGAACCTCGAGGTATTGGCGTCGAGGGCGACATGAGACAAATGATCTTCCCATACTCCTCATCATCCTGCTCGACCTGCCGACAGAAACCGGCACGACGATCGAGAGCAGGATGATGATTGGAGCGGGAGAGAGCTTTGTTGGTTGGTGGCAAGTACTTAGCGACGTGGCGGAATCATGCCGGTGAAAACGGCGTCGACGCTTTCAGGGGCCAACGGTATCGGAGCGTCGTTGTTCCCCGACGCACCACGGTGTTGCTCTGCTGCACCACTTTCAGGAAGTGTTCGCGGTTGCCGGGTCGCGACATGCTCAACTGGTGGTACCACCGTCGGCTCGGGACGTATCGGCCGCACGGCGGCATCGGTTGGCGGTTGACCGTCGCTTACGGGCCATCGAGTTCACCAAATCGATATCTTCCAGCGTGATTCGTGAGCGTCGACTCGACAATGTTACCGTCCTCATCCAGCAGATTGACCATGATATTCCCGGTGCCTTGCACGGGACCGGCATTGATCAATAATCGCACGTGTTAGTTCCTGGCAAATGCTAATTTGTGATGAACGGGGAACTAGCCGATTGTAGCGTTTGTGCCGGCTCGATGCGACTGTCGCCTCACGATTGGCGATTTCGCACGCCACGGCCGTTGCGCGGTTTCCGTCAGACAACCGTCCGAACCCATCAATACTAGCTAGTGTCTGTCCGGAAATTGTTTT
>JAGQPD010000322.1 GCA_020426865.1 Planctomycetales bacterium | reverse complement strand
TGCCAGGTCTAAAACCGCAACTCGGTCCTCAGTGCCAAACCGTCGAAGGTCAGGCCGTCTCCCAAACTAAGGAACTGGTTTGTCTGGACGGACTGGATATACTCGTCGGTCTTGACGGCATTAAGCCACGCGCTGACCAGGTAGCCGGCCGAGATCGAAAATCGTTGACTGCACGACGACCAACCAAATCCGGCCTCCAGATCCAGCTGCGTCAGAATCCGCCCCGACTGCCACGAATTGGCGACAACCGTCTGGCGGAACGAATCGGATTGCGAGTAGTTTGCAACCGATTTACCGACCAGGAAACTCGAATCGCCGCGAGTATACAAATAAAGTCCATGACAACCGACGTTGCGAGTAAGATTCATCCCCAATCGTGGACCGGTACCGTTGAAGCCGAGGTCGGTCAGCACATTCGTGATCCCGTCGGCTTCAATAAAGCTCGATCGGAACAGCTGGTCGAGTTTACCGTAGCGTACCCCTAGCGTGTATTCCCAGAGCCAACAGTTGCAGTTCTTGAGAATGCCGGTAAAGGCCAGGTCGACCAGCTCAAAGTTGATGTCGTAGGACGCCAAGGCCTGACTTGCATCGGTTGCCACATTGTCGCCCAACGGGTGAGTGACGAGCGACCGCAACACGTCGGGCGAATTGACCGTCGCCCGGTCGTCGATATTGCTTTCGTAGTTGGTGAATTGAGCCCAGATGCGCGAGCAGTCATTCAGAGACAATGCCATGCCGACGCGAAATCCGGCGTTGTGGTTGATGTCGACCAATGACGTGCGGCCGATTTGGATGCCGTTGCCCAGCGTGGGAGCGATCGGTCCGTCGATCGGTACGGCGTATGCCACTTCGGCATTGCGAGGTCGCAAGTAGAGAAACTCGCCCCACGCCCGTACCCGCTCGCAACACGGCTGGCACACCATGCAGCCACTGCCTCCGCAATCCAGGCAAGGCATGTCGGTGCAACCGCCGAGAAAACTGGTACACGACAAATCGGTGCAGCCACCTTCACCACACGTGGCCAAATACTGGCCCCATTGGGCACGATCCGTGTCGCAACTGCCACCGGCACAACCGTTCCCGACCGTGGGTGGCAATGTCGTTGCCACCGGCGTCGGCATGGCGGGTGTCGGATAGGTTTGCGCCTCGGACGGCGAAAGGATCGGCGCCATCGGCGGTGCGGATATTGGTGGGTTGGGTACGACTGAGGACATGGGAGCCGATGAGGGCGGTACGATGGGTGCCATCATCGGCGGTCCCGACAATGGAGGACTGGCGATCGGCGGCTCGGCCAATCCCGATCCCGTTGGGGCCTCAATTAGGTTAGGGTCGGAACTGCCCACAACCGGCGCCACGCCGGTTCCGGCAGGAACAACGCGACCGTAGCCTCCCATCGCGTCGGCATAAACGACCGGCGCCATCGGCCCGTTGACCGCCGGTGCGCCACCAGCAAAGCCAACTTGTCCCGAGACAGGCGCCATTCCCAACGCGGCCACTTGGTTGTACGGTACCCCCGTGCCCTGTGCGAATACCGGCGACGGGCTCACGCGATTCGCGGAGAATTGCTGCGTCCTGGGCTGCTGGATGATCTGCGATCGTGCATCCGCCATTGGTATCGCTCCGAGCGCGAAAACGACAACCATTCTGGCCCAACCAAACTTATTCCGCCACAATTTGTTTTTGCAATCCAATCGCATGGCAATTCCCTTTTTGTGTCCGTCGCTCGCGTGTTTCCTATCCATTGGAAAACGGCACGTCCATCGCACGTGCCCCCCTTGGGTCTTGCATCCGCAGTGTCAAGCCACACCGAGGGCTTCGATGTGGGCATTGAAGTCACAGCCAGCACGACGATCCACGTCTCCGCGAGACGGAATCCATAATCTTGATCGGATCGATACAAACCGGATAATCAGGAAATCTTACGCATTCGGCAAAATCGGATTACATAGCTCCGGCCGTGTCCCGGGCGCTGTCGCACAACCCCGAAACCACCTATGCACGTAAGAACGCCAACACGCTTGGACACGGCGGAGCGAACACGGGACGCACTTATTCCGCCCGCCAACACGACCCGTCCCGATTCGCTCCGCCGATCCCCCGTCTTTTGGCACCCGTACCGATTTCCGAAAAACACCCGTCATTCATTCGCCCCGGGGGATCGGACGGAGCTAAATGATGTACGGGGGAACCACGTAATTCTGCCGAATCTGCCGAATACCGTGAATTGATCGACAGCGGCATCGGAAATCAACTTGGATCGACGGTGATTTTCTCAAACGGGCGGCTGGGGAATGCTATATTCTCGCAGGCCCCTCGTCATTAAGACGACTCGCCGCTATCCCTCCCTTTCCCACCTTGGAGATTGGATATGATGCCGTTCAAGCTTACCATTCGTCCGGCCATCGTACTCGCAATGGCCTTGGCCGTATGGTCGATGACCGCAGCCGTTACGCCAGCTTACGCCTTTGGTCCTCGCGGATTTTTCTTCCGCGCCGCACCGCTTCCACCTCGTCCCCAGGTGACATACGTTGAGCAGTACCATAGACTGAACCAGGAGTATCCGAAGTATCGGGACGGTTTTCATTCGCGGTATTACCAGAACATTGGCGTTCCCAGCGGTGACGTAGGCCTACGCGGCAACGGTTTTATTGCCAGTCCCTGGTAGTTGCCACATGAGCCGCAGTTATGTTACTGGACGCCGGAGCAACAACAGGAGCGTCCATGCGTGCGATGACGACGGTTGATCGACGAACATTTTTGAGTCAATCCGCCGCGACGGTTGCCACAGCTACCGCGGCCGCAGCTGGAATGACAGCTTCCCTGCCTCGCTGTGGCTTGGCCGCATCGCCGCCGGCTCGCAACGGCAAGCCGCACTTTAAGCTCAGCTTGGCCGCTTATTCGTTCAACAAGTATTTTGCGCGCCGCGGAACACCGGAACAAATCGCCGGGGCGAAGATGAACCTCAAACAGTTCATCGACTTTTGCGCCGAATGGAATCTGGACGGCACTGAGCTAACCAGCTATTACTTCCCGCAAGTTGTCACCGACGAGTATTTATTGACGCTCAAGGAGCAAACATTTCGTCTAGGTCTGGATATCTCGGGCACAGCGATTGGCAACGACTTTTGTTTGCCGGGCGGCGACGCACGCCGGCAGCAGCTGCAAATGTGTCGACAATGGATCGACTACGCGGCATTTCTTGGGGCACCCGTGATCCGCATTTTCGCCGGCCAGGTTCCTCGTGGCGATCGTGACGACGACGCCGTTGCCCGTTGCATCGATGGCATCAATCAGTCACTCGAATATGCGGCGACCAAGGGCGTTTCTCTTGCATTGGAGAATCACGGTGGCATCACGTCGACGGTTGACCAGATGCTGAAGATCGTAAAGGGGGTAGAAGCGTCCCCCTGGTTTGGCGTGAATTTTGATAGCGGCAACTTCCGCACAGCGGATCCCTATGGCGATCTGGAACGGATCGCGCCGTATGCCATTAACGCTCAGATCAAGGCCTCTATCGCTCCGGACGGAAAATCCCAACCGGCCGATTATGCTCGCATCCTCGACATTCTGCGCCGCGCCAACTACCGCGGCTATGTAGTTCTGGAATACGAAGAAGCCGATGACCCCTGGACATCGCAACCGCAGCATTTGGATCGCCTGCGGGAATTGGTCTAGTGGTTTCTTGGCCCCACAACTCGCAGTGCCGCTATTACGTCACATGCCTCAGATTCTGACCGTATTGAGGATCCATTATAACCACTCGCATTTCGAGTTTCGTGATCCCGCGCGATGGATGTTG
>JAGQPD010000321.1 GCA_020426865.1 Planctomycetales bacterium | reverse complement strand
CGGATTGTCGTGGATGTGGATGAGCAAGAATTACGCGAAAAGTTGCTTGATCCGAAACCAGGCGTTACGGTCACCGCGAAGATCTATTGTGGAAAGAGATCCGTCGGCTACGTGTTGCTGCACGAGGTCATTGAGTTCGTACAAAGCAGAATCTTGTTTTAGGCTGAAGTCAGGAGCCCTCTTCATGAAGTTCACTCAACGCGGCCCTTTGTGCCTGGCGGTCTTGTGGTCCACGGCATTGGTTGTATCGACATGTTCCAGTGCCCACGGGCAATCGGAGCGAGGGTCGTACGATCAGGGGAGCAACAACGTGGTGTCGAATTGCCTGATTCTCTGGATCGATGACCCGACGCTATCGGCGAGCGAAGCGGGTCTGTTGCTGCAGGTGTTGGACGAGGGGGACCGCATTCGGAAGGGAGACGTGGTGGCGCAGATTGACGACCGCGTGGCACAAATGCAGTTGCAACAGGCCAAGCTTCAGTTGCAGGTTGCCGAAGCGACAGCGACCAATCGTGTGCCCATCGACTATGCGGCAGCAACGGCGAGAGTCGCCGATCCGGAAAAGGGGGAAGCGGAAGCGGCGATTGAGCGCGCCGAAAAGTCGATTTCCCGGGCAGAGCTACGGACATATCAGCTGAAGGCCGATCAGGCCAAGTTGGGCGTCAAGCAACAAGAAAAGACGATGCAGATTGACGGATTGAAGGCGAATGTCGAAGAGCAAAACGTGAAGGCCCAGCTGAATGAAATCCAACGGCGGAAGGTGATTTCGCCGATCGACGGCATGGTGGCACATACGTTCTGTCAGGAGGGAGAGTGGATGAATCCGGGTGACCCGGTGGTCAAGTTGATCCGTCTGGATCGTGTGCGTGTGGAAGGTTACGTGAACGCGGGCGCGTGGTTGCCATCAGAGCTAGAGGGGCGACGCGTGAGTATTGCGGTGCCGCTACCGAACGGCCGAGAGCTCAAGTTAGCATCAACCATCACTTATGTCAGTCTGGACGTGGAGGCCGACAATACGTTTCGGGTGTGGGCGGACGTCGACAATCCAGCGGATAAGAACTCGTATTTGTTGCGGTCCGGGATGGCGGCCGAAATGATTGTCGAAAACTAGCGTCCGAACGGTTTGGCTCGATGGTATCACTCTCTGACAGTCTGGTTGCTAGTTCATCGCGCCCGTTAGGGATGCGGATGCGTCCTGACTTGGTAGCGAAACAGCATCGTTATCAGGGGAGGGTATTTTGGGTCGTGAAGGAGCCGGTGGGGCTGCGTTATTTCCGTTTTCAGGAAGAAGAGTATGCCGTTTTGAAAATGCTGGACGGCGACGCGAGTCTGGAGAGTGTAAAGCAGCGGTTCGAGGCGGAATTCCCGCCCCACAAAATCACGTTTCAGGACCTCCAGCAATTCATCGGCACCTTACATCGCAGCGGATTGGTGATTTCCGACGCCCCTGGGCAAGGGATGCAGCTGAAAAAACGCCGCGACGAACGAGACTGGCAGGAGCTGAAGTCGAAGCTTAGCAATGTCTTGTCCTTGCGGTTCAAGGGGATCGACCCGGAACGCCTTCTGTCCGCGATCTATCCGTTTACGCGTTGGTTCTTCAGCAAGACAGCGGTCTTACTTTTCCTGATGGTCGGACTGGCCGCGCTGATGCTGGTGTTGGTGCAGTTCGACGTATTTCGCAGTCGATTGCCGGCCTTCGATCAGTTCTTCGGTCCTCGCAATTGGCTGTGGTTGGGTGCCACGCTGGCGATTACGAAGGTCATGCACGAGTTCGGGCATGGTCTGTTGTGCAAGCATTTCGGTGGCGAGTGCCACGAGATGGGTGTGATGTTCTTGGTGCTCACGCCGTGCCTGTATTGTAACGTGTCCGACTCTTGGATGCTGCCCAACAAATGGCAGCGTGCGGCGATTGGTGCGGGGGGGATGTACGTCGAATTGGTATTGGCGACGTTTGCGACGTTCATCTGGTGGTTCAGCTCGGAGGGACTGCTGAATTTCTTGGCGCTACGCGTGATGTTTATTTGCTCGGTGAGTACGGTTCTCTTCAATGGCAATCCGCTCTTGCGATTTGACGGGTATTATATCCTGTCGGACATCCTGGAGATTCCGAATCTCCGACAGAAGGCGACGAAGATCTTGCAGCAATACGCGGCCGAGTGGTGTCTGGGGTTGGAGATGCCGGAGGATCCATTTCTGCCGCAGCGCAATCAGATTCTATTTGCGATGTACACGTTGGCGGCGGTAGCGTACCGGTGGTTCGTGTTCTTTTCGATCTTGTTCTTTTTGAACAAGGTATTTGAGCCGTATGGGTTGAAGATTTTGGGTCGCGTATTGGCGGTTGCGGGGCTCTTTGGCCTGGTGGTTCAGCCGTTGTGGGCATTGGGAAAATTCTTTTACATCCCTGGGAGGATTGATCAAGTGAAATGGCCTCGCGTAGCGATTACTGCCGGGGTTGTCGCCGGTGCCTTGGCATTTGTTGCTCTGTTTCCGTTTCCCCATTATGTTCGTTGCGGCGTGCAGCTGCAGGCGGCCAGTACGACATCAGAATCGGTCTACGTCGAAGTGCCCGGGACCTTGGCGAAGATCGCGGTCAAACCGGGCCAACAGGTTGATCAGGGGGCGGTGCTGGCCGAGCTGGAGAACCGCGATATTGAAATTCAATTGAAAAAGCTTCAAGCCGATCACGACAACTATGCCAAGGAATTGGAATCAAAGCGTCGGGTCGGGTCGCGGGACCCGAGTGCCTTTGAGGCCATCGAGACGCTGGTGGCCGCGGAGCGTTCGACACGGGAGCAGGTTCAAGAAAAACAGAAGCAGCTGGCTAGTCTGACGTTGCGAGCGCCGTTGGGGGGTTATATCATCGCGCCGCCTCCAAAGCGACGGGCACCGAGCTCGACGGATCAACTGCAGGGCTGGAGCGGTACACCGTTGGAAGACAAAAACCTTGGCGCTCAGCTAGAGACCAGCGATTTCTTTTGTCAGATTGGTAATCCGGGCGAGTTGGAAGCAGTTTTGGCGATCGATGAGGGGGACATTGAGTACGTGAAAGAGGGGCAGAACGTCGAGCTATTGTTTGACGCCGAACCGTGGCAGAAGATCAACGGGACGTTGTATGAACTTTCGAGGCGTGAGATGCGAGCAGCTCCGCCAAGCTTATCGAATCAGGCAGGGGGTGAAGTCGCGACGCGGAAGGACGATCAGGGCGTCGATCGACCGCTTAATGCCACGTATCAGGCGAAAGTAGCGGTGGCCAACGCCGAACAGAAGCTGCGGATCGGGTTCCGAGGACGGGCCAAGATCCGGGCTGGCAACCAAACGTTAGCCCAGCGATTGTATCGCTATCTGGCGAGAACATTCCATTTCGAAATCTAAGGAGCCTGTCCCAGGCGGGCACCGTCTTGCCGAGTCGGCAGGGATCGGTATGATGAAGGTAATGCGCAAATAGAGTGCGCAGCAAGAGTTGCTGCGAGTTGCCGAATTGTGCCGTGCCCATCGAGCGTGCGGCCAGCGGCGTTCGTCTATTACTCCAACCCAGGAAAGGTACGTAGGTATGGCAAAAGAAGAAGAAAAAAAGGGAGCTGAACCAGCAGGTGGCGATCCCGGACAACGTGCGCCCCAACGCGCTGAAATCAAATTCGACGATTCGCGAGTTGTCGCATCGTATGCGAATTTCTGCCGCGTTACTGGCACTCCGGAAGAGCT
>JAGQPD010000320.1 GCA_020426865.1 Planctomycetales bacterium | reverse complement strand
TGTATTATTAAAAAAACTCGATTAAGGCCTTCAATCCCGTTTACGTGACCATCGAAAAGAAGCCGTTTGGTACGACTCAACCACTTAACATCGGCTTGTGCAAAAACGGATTCAGCGGTTTTCACATGGGCATCCGCGTATTCCAAATTGCCCCAGGCATTCCCACGTCCTCGAACCGTCAACGAATCACGCCGACAATTTACTTCTGGGTGGAAGAAACGTGATGGCCAACTTGTCTCACCTTCCATTCGCGACACAATAATGTCTTGGGCACGGAGGGGCGGACCACGCGGTATTGTGAGACTAATGTGGTATGTCGCGGCAAGATAAACCCACGTGTTGAACGCCCCCGGCGATCACGCACACCGTTTGCCGATTCATGCGGCATCTCTACGTGTTTGCGAAATCAGCGGCAATAATATTTGCATTGGTTTCCCCTGGCTGTATACGCCGATCTCACGCAATTCCGGACAGTGTACCGTCGCGGTGGGGTGGCGACAAGCAAATGGCGGCTGTTGCGCGACGAATGTATATGACGCCAGCCGTCAATACGTAGGCATAGCGACTCAACGCGTTGGGCTAGTTCACGTTGAGCTGGAGTAACTGAAGCCGACGCTGGAGGTTCTCGGTAAGGTGTTACTCGAAGCACGACGGACAATGGTATCGGCCCTGGACGAATTCGAGTCAGAAAGCAGCTCGATTGAATGGCGACGGCGTCCTCTTTGTCAAGCAAAAACCGGTTAAATCATTGTTTTTGCACTGTTGTTGTCAGGGTGACGATAATCGGCAATAAGTAAGGGATAATTATTCATTGACTTATCGCCAATTCGGCAATAACACCCTATTTCGGGGCTTGTCGCCGGGTCGTCCGGTAATAATCAAGTTCGCCGAACAGATAGGGATTGACGCTTCGACGATGATTCCCGAATTCCGTGATGATGGATACCTGCCGGAAGGACTTCACGTTGCAACAGTGGGTGAAGTGACGTTTCGCTTCGGGACTAAAACGCCTCGTCGGCAACGTCTTGCCCTGCGACTCAGACGGTGGATCGAATTAGCTCGCGCCGTCTCCGCCAAACGAATATTCGTGGACGGAAGTTTTGTGACCGCAAAACCGGTACCGAATGACGTCGATGCCGTAGTCTGGCTTCCCGATGACTTTGTGCAACGTGTATCTGACGGACAGCCAGAAGCAATCGAACTCGAAGCGATGCTGCTGACTCGCCATCCTGAGGAAATATTTGCGGCGGAAGATCGACGTGATTGGGACGATTGGTTAGAATTCTTTTGTGGAACCCGCGAGGCCGACGGTCGACGCAAGGGTTTGGTCGAGATTGAACTATGATCACAACAGCAACCGAATACGAAAAGGCGCAAGCGGAGTTGCGAAACCTACAGGATCGACTCGATAAGTTGCAACGAGAGCATCCAATGGGTGAAAAAGGATTTACGAAGGCGGGCATCCGAAAGTTGATTGCGCGATTGAATGAAGAACTGGCCGTTTTTGAGGGGAGCGAAGAGGCTAGAACTTCACCGTCAAATTGACGCCAAGCGATCGGCGAACCAACGGTTGCAGTGGAGCGGCGGAACCGGGCGTGTTCGGATGGAAAGTCAACTCCCGCCGCCCACTGAACCGCAGTCGTTATTGGGTACAATGCCGCTCGAATTGTCCGTACCAACATGCGGCATCCCAGCGAAGAACGCAAGCCACGAATCTCGAAATGCCAGACAATAGGCCAGATCGCACAACGGCCATGTGTGAACCCAGCGCGGATTCCCGGCGAAAACCCGTTGCGACGTGATGGCCTGACCGTGTTCGCTACGCCCGAATCGGTCGCGACCGCAAGGTCTTGCGGACATTTACGACATCTTTCATTCGGCGTATAATCGAGACATGACAGACGCATTAAAACAGGCCTTTGATGCAGCTTCCTCGCTGCCCACTCCGGACCAGGACGCCTTGGCTCGCTGGATTATGGACGAACTTGCATCCGAAAAGAAATGGAGTGACCTATTCGGTCGTTCTGAAGGTGCGCTTGCATCCCTCGCAAAGGAGGCCCTAGCAGAACATGCGAAGGGTGAATGCCGCGACTTGACCGAAGACTAGCGGAATGGAATCCAAGACCACACAAAGATTCCGTGATGCGTTGAGCGGGCTGCCGGTTGAGGTGCGGAAACGGGCCCGCGAAGCGTATTTGCTCTTCAAACATGATCGCACCCATCCAAGCCTCCGATTCAAAAAGGTCCACTCCACACTTCCCATTTACTCTGCCCGCGTGACACGCGATTACAGAGCCGTCGGCATTTTCGAAAGTGACTTGATGGTCTGGTTCTGGATTGGCTCACACGCCGACTACGAACGACTCCTCGCGTCCCAGTAGCGTGTGCAGATCACGCAATAACGAATGGGATAAACGGGAGGGCTCGGCGCACTCGGTGCTGAAATCCAAGTCTTCCACTCGCCCCCCGTTATCCCAAGCGTTGAACTTAAGTGACACGTTGCATTAGATTCTGTCCTGCGGTCTCGACGTTGGAGGACATGCCGCATGACAGAGTCCTTGTTGCTGGCTGCGGCGGCAAGGCCATTGAGGGGCGGTGATGGGTTGAATTAGGGTGTCGTTGGAGATAAGAATGTGGGACAGAGGATATTAGCATTACATGACCGGCGGAACGCGTTTTCGGGCCGAGGGCATGTTTTTTCGAATGAACCGGACCACCCTAGTCGTGTCCTCCATTGCAAGGGAAAAGGACTAGCGGTTGCCATCGATTGTGACGGGAGTCTTACAAAGGAATGGCGAGAGTGCTATTTCGTTTGTCGACCGTCACAGATTCCAAAAACCGAGATTGTCGGCGAAGTGTACGATCCCGCGAAAGCATGTTGGCCAAGAATGCAGTTCGCGATTGGTCCGTGCGAGTGGCTTCTGGAGGAACTAACAGCTGAAGAGGCAGTGTGGGTATGGCCCACAGGGCAATGGTGGGCTCCATTGGGTAGTTGGAAAGCCTCCGGAGGAATTGCCGTAGACAGTATTCCGGCCATAATTGCTCGAAACCGACATAGAAATGACGGAGACGCGGTATTGCATGGCCTATCAACAATTGGTGGGCGGCGTCAGTTGCTTGAGCTATTGCTTTTCGTTAGCGATTCACTCGTCGAGTTCAGCATTGGTACAGCAGACTTTGAATACGTGTATCAGATTGACGCGCACGACCTAATCCTCGTATCGATACCCAATCCGGTTCATTGGCTAACCGTCGTCGAGAGACTAAGAAACGCTTCCGACCGGCATGAAGATTGTTCTGGATTTGAGGACGAGGAACTTCCGGATTAGCGCTGGCGGCCGGGGCGCGGCGCCGGCGTGCAAGAAGGAATGAAGTAGAACGTGATTCCCATGCGAACTGACACTGTGCTGGCGCATCGATGGCGATAAGAATGAATACATTGGCACGGGCTTTGCTTTTAGAGCGTTAGACGGCGATTTCTAGCGACGGATGAGCGTCGCGGCGACGTCGAATGCGGAAAGGAGCGTTTTGCGAAGCCGATTAGGGCAGCGACGATTCCCCGGGAGACTATCGGGACGGGCTTGCACGACCGCGCCTAGGTACCATATCACGATAGGCACCGGTATGTATTTCAGCCAAAAAGGGGAGTTCCCGATAAAACTCATGTCGTGCAGGTTGAAGGCTCGCAACGTGACGACGTAACTTACGGCTAATTCACCGTAAGCAAGGATCATACTTTACGTCGTAGACTGACGCGCGTGCGTTGCCGACTGTGTCTATCGAGTATGAACGAGTGATTGTGACCGGACCCTATTCACTGGCCGCGGAGAGCAAGTCGCGCTTTCCGATTTGTGTTCGCGCTGAACTGCACTCGTACCGCGTCGCTCGGAAGTCACACCACGCACGTAGGCGGCAACAGCCAAACATCGATTTAAGAGCAACCAGCCAGCAGTCACGACGTTCATCGACAGCGTCAGTAGCAACGCGATGTGCGCAGCTATTAAGGCGAAAGCCACCGCTGCTTCAAGGACTGCAGCACTGAGACGATTGTCAGGGCCATTTCTTTGGAAATGCGTGATCTTTTTCCTGACGACCCGTCATGTCACAGTGCGTGTGTTCACATGCGAGCGTGAAAGAGCCGTCGAAGCTTTGATGCGAATCGGTGTGGCAGCAACGACATCGATACAGGGAGCAAAATGCGCTGAAAACCGGAGAAAAACGCACATTGCCAGTTTTTGCCGGGATCGGGAATGCCCAATAGTACCCCCGGCAGGATTCGAACCTGCGACCTTAGCTTTAGGAAAGCTCTGCTCTATCCCCTGAGCTACGGGGGCGGGGATGTTCGGGTGGTGTTTTGCCGGACGGCTGGGACAGCCGTATAACATTACGGCTGGGACGGCCGTGGAACATTAAGTTATAGCAGCTTTTGTTGCCGTCGATAGGACGGCTTTCATACCGCTATGGTTCGACCGGCAATCCAGTGTCTGGCGGTACGGGCTTGCGGTAGGGCGCTCGATCAAACCCGTCCCCCGTGCCGACCACGCGCGGATCGCCGTTGCGTTTTAGTTCGTCCATCAGCTGCTCGCGCAACTGAGCCTTGACATCAGCCAATTCCGGATCATCCGCTCTGTTTTGCATCTGATCAGGATCGCTTGCTACGACATACAACTCTTCCGCCGGACGCAATCCCAGTCCCAATTGCCATAAGGGCGCCAACTGTGGATCGTCCTCGTGACTGAAGAAATAGTCTCGCGTCGGTCCGAAATCGATATCGGTGCGTCGGACCAGGTCGCCATTCGAATCCTGACGCATGTCAGACAGTCGTTGCAACGGAGCGGCCAGCGGTGGTACCGCGACCGGCCAACGCTCGGGCTTGAAATTGATCACATACAGGTGATCCTTCGTGCGGATCCCGCGCATCGGATACGGATACCCAGCCTCACGCGCGACATCCACATGCGTCTCTCGACCAGTTATCGCAAACCCACGCAAGTCCTGCTCATAATCTTCCTCGCCGCTCGTCATAGCCGACCACAAACTCTGCCCGTTCATGTCCTCCGTGGCCGCCAGTCCGGCGACTTCCAAATAAGTCGATGCCAGGTCGATCAGGCTGACAGGCTTGTCGATTTCCCGTCCCGCGACGATCTTTCCAGGCATGCGCGCTGCCAATAGGACCTGCGTACCAAAATCATAAAGATTGCATTTGCCACGCGGAAATCCTGGCGCCCCATGATCGCCACTGATCACCACCAGCGTATTGTCCAATTCCCCAATCCGCTCCAATTCCTCGATCAACACACCGACCGCCGCATCGAATGCCATTGCTTCCCCCAAGTAGTCGGCGAAGTCTTCGCGAACCACTTCATTGTCGGGCAAGAATTTCGGCA
>JAGQPD010000319.1 GCA_020426865.1 Planctomycetales bacterium | reverse complement strand
TCGATGCAAGGCATCCGGAACACTAAGCATGCCGCCACTGGAAAAGACACTGGAAAAGACACTGGAAATGACACCCTGGATGGACTCAGCCTACCTTCTCGCGGGCTTTGTAGTGATCGGATGGGGTAGCCTTGCCGTCCGATCCGTACTACGCCATTGGCCTTTTTGCGGGTCGCAGTAGCAGTCCCCAGGGCGGCCGCGACCGAGGGGGGGCGAAAAAACTGGTTTCACGTCGAGCGACGATATGGCTAGAATGTCCTGTTGCATTCGCACAGTGCTAGCAACATTGCGTCAATTTGCGCGACGTTTCAGCGGTCGGCTGGGGTCAGCCGTGTGACGATGGCGAACGGCTGGGGACAGCCGTGTGACGTTGAGTTGTAGAGTCTGAATTGAACAAAGAGTTGGAACGACCGAGGGAGAATTGACGTGGATGAAGAGCTTTTGCGTAATCTAGACCAGATTGTGAATTCGCCGAGTTACCAGCTAGCCGAGTGTGACGTCGATTTTTTGGGACGGCGCGAGTTGCGACCGATTCGTATGCAATTGGAGTTACTCAAGCCCGAGATGGCGTTTACGGAACAGCGGGTCGAGTCGACGATCGTCGTATTTGGCGGGACGCAGGTAGTTCCCAAGTCCGAGGCGACCGAGCGACTGGAGAGTGCCGAGCGGGAATTGGCCAAGTCACCGCAGAGTAAAGCCTGCCAGCGCGCTGTCGACCGAGCTCGGAAGATCCTGGAGAAGTCCCACTACTACGAAGCGGCTCGCGATTTCGCGAATCTCGTTTCGTCGCGATGCCAGGTCGATGGTGCATGCGACTATGTGGTGATGACAGGGGGCGGTCCCGGAATCATGGAGGCAGCCAATCGTGGTGCCTATGAAGCTGGTGCCAAATCGATTGGGTTGAATATTACTCTTCCCGAAGAACAACACCCGAATCCGTACATCACACCCGAGTTATGTTTTCAATTTCATTATTTCGCCTTGCGCAAGATGCATTTTCTGTTGCGGGCCAAGGCGTTGGTGATTTTCCCCGGCGGCTTCGGCACGCTCGACGAATTGTTTGATGCATTGACATTGCGGCAGGTTGGTCGGATGCAAGAAATTCCGATCATCATGTTCGGTCGATCGTATTGGTCGAAGGTCATCGATTTCCAGTTTTTGGCAGATGAGGGGGTGATTCGCGACGAGCACCTGGATCTGATTCAATTCGCTGAAACGCCGGAAGAGGCCTGGAAGCTGATCTCGGCATTCCACGAGCACCAAGAATGATCTTGCCTTAGGATCAACTCTCCATTAGCCTTCCCGTTCTCAGTGCGCGGATCGCAAATGAATTGTTTGGAAGGAGTCAAGCATGGACGGGTTTCCCGTGGTTCGAAGAACGTGTTTTCAGCCGCTAGCGGTGATAGCTATCATCGCCATTCTGGCGACAACGTGGGGGCGCGATGCGAGCGCTCAACGTTCGGCCTCCAAGCCGGCAAGCGACAAAAACCTGGTTGAATTTGGGACATCGGCCGACAGCAAACCTGCTGCACCGGCAAAGTTGACCGATGAGATGTTTCGTCTGCCTAAAGATGCAACAACGGATCAGGCATTGCAGTTCATCTTGCGATTGGAAGAATTCCAGCCGAATACCGAGCAGGAGTTTGTTGAACTTGAGCGACGGGCACCGGCAGCATATCGGGCAGCGGCGGCGCGCATCTTGGAATTGGAAAAAGATACCAGTAGCGAAGCGTACCAGTTGGCCAAGTACACGCTGATGATGGTACGAGCGATGGAAATCGTGACAGCCGACGAGGCGGAAAAGGCCAAGATCGTGGCTGATATTGAAAAGCTGCTGACACAAAAGGAGTTTCATCCGGAGGATGTCGGTCTGGCACTGATGGTTTGCCAGCAGCTTGAGAGTCTGCCCGATACCAAGTTTGCATCGGTGACTTACAAGCGGTTTTCCGATGCGCTCGGAAGTCGCAAAGACCCGAATTTAGCGACGGCCGTGCAGCAACTTTCAGCGTCCTCCCGTCGTCTGGCATTGATTGGGAGTCCCATTCAGGTGCAGGGGAGGACACTGGCGGGCAAACCGTTTGATTGGAAGGCCTATCGCGGGAAGGTTGTGTTGATTGATTTCTGGGCAACGTGGTGTGGGCCATGCGTAAAAGAGATGCCAAATGTCAAGCAGTACTACTCAGCGTATCACGACCGCGGATTCGAAGTGGTGGGCATCAATGTCGATGAAGATATGGATGCCTTGAAGGAATTCCTCAAGACGAACGACGTGCCATGGGTAACATTAAACGAGGGTGCCGGAAAACGAAATCCGACCGTTGACTACTATGGAATCTATTCGTATCCGACGACGATTTTGGTAGACCGCACGGGAAAGGTGGTCTCGTTCGAGGCTCGCGGAAAGCAACTCGGGCAATGGCTCGATAAGTTGATTGGCCCAGAAAACCCGCGGGCGGCTCGTTAGCGGGCCGTAGTCCCTCGGAAATCGGCGATCCCCGGTCCCGGAAAACGAAGATTTATCGTAGAATCGAGCTGTGCATCGGTGGTGCACAGCTCGTTTTTGTTAGCGAATCGAGGGGAAAAGCAGATGGACTTGGTTCAAATGAACTGTCGCGTTGGATGGTGGTTGAGCACGGTATGTCTTCTGTGGGCTGCAGGAATGATCTTCGCAACCACCGGCTGCAATCGCGCTTCTACCGACGATGATCTGGCACATAGTTCAACACCCGGCTCCGAAGCGACCGAATCTGCGGCCCAGGCTAACGATGAAACCGAGCGAGCGGCCGATGGTGAGGCAGCGGAGGCTCGTGCCGATTCCGGTCCCAAAGATAAGTATCCGGTACCCGACGGCACCCCCAGCGAACTACTGGACTTTATTAATCGATTGGCAGAACGGGTACCCGAGGGTTCGACGCCCGAAGAAATCAACGCGGACCAGATCGCGTTGATGATCGCCAGTTGCAAGGCAGCTGAGCGAATCGAAAAATCCGACGCGGATCCCTCTTTAAAAATCGTAGCAGTCGAGTCACGGATTGAGACGATGCGTGCGTTAACTGTGTTGGGAAAGCCTGATGCACTTACAGAATTCAGACAATATGGCGAGAACCTGTCACAATCAGAGAACTCCGACTACTCGCAACTTGGTCGGCTCGCAAAACTGCAGGCCGATGTCGATGCATTCCTGCTTTACCCAACGACTGAGCTCGGTGAAATCGTCCTTCGTTCATTTGACATAACTCTGGAGAAAGAGTCACTGGACAGTACGGTACTGCGAGTGTTGACAAGCGAGATTCGCAAGGTCGAGTCGTTCCGGCAGCTGGAAATGGCATCCGAAATGGCGCAACGGACCGGCAAAGCGTTCGCATCCGCTGACGACGCCCAGATTCGTGATCAGGCTCAAACAATGTTTGAACGCTCGCGTTTGAACGATTTGAAGGACCACCTGTTCGCCGCCATGTCCGGCGACGCCACTGGATTGGAATCGCTTCAGCAGGCAGTCCAAGGATTGCTTGGGGATCCGCACCCTTCGTCCAACGCGCTAAAAGCCATTCTCGATGCCGCCGAGCAGACAGAGTTTGGTGGTTTTCGCGACACATCGAATGACTTATACGACAAAATAAGGGACGTTGTCTCCAAAACGGATGGCGAACACTCGGAGATCACCGAACGGCTGAAGATGGCAGAAACGCGTCGCAGCTTGATCGGAAAGAGCATTCCGGTAATAGGGAAGACATTCGACGGTGAAATATTCGATTGGGAAAACATCAAGGACCACATCGTCTTGGTCACATTCTGGTCCACCTACGCCGGTCCTAGCATCCGCGAAATTCCGACCCTGCTGTCACTCTACGAAGAATTTCACCCAAAGGGATTTGACATTGTCTCGGTCAACCTCGACACCGAACCCGACGAACTGAAACGATTTCTCGATCAGACTCCCCTGCCATGGCCTGTCATCGTAACCGACGGCAATGCGTCCGAAAAATTCGATAACGCCAACGCCAAAGGATATGGCGTCCGCATGATTCCGTTTTCGGCGTTAATTGGGCGCGACGGGAAAATCGTGGATATTCACGTCTACGGAGATGCCATCAAGGAGCGATTGCAGGAATTGATTGGTACAGAAGCCGACAACGATAAGGAAGCAACACCCGCCGACACGACACCACCCGCCGACACGACGCCACCCGCCGACACGACGCCACCGGATGACCAGTCCGACGACTCGAGTCAGCCAGACAAGTCGGATGCAACTACCGAGGACGGTGACCAGGCAGCTGCGACGATTGACGAGACACTCAATCCTTACCTGGCGAGTGCGGACTTGAGCGCGGCACAATTGGCGGACTACTTGCTGAACATGGAGGAAAAACCTCGCGTGATTCAGTTACGCGCAGGATTTCGGGCAGCCGTCGTGGACGCTGCGGATCGGATCCTCAACGATTCATCGGAAGAACGTTATCGGTTGATCGCAATCGAAAACAAGTTGCAATACCTTCATCGCGATGCCTGCTTGGGAGACAACGATGCGCAACATCAATTGATGGCTTTCGCTCGTTCGCTGGCGGGTGACGAGCGTCCACGAATCCACGACCGGGTGGCAT
Source organism: Planctomycetales bacterium (assembly GCA_020426865.1). Classification (GTDB taxonomy): domain Bacteria; phylum Planctomycetota; class Planctomycetia; order Pirellulales; family Pirellulaceae; genus JAGQPD01. The sequence goes on along the minus strand of JAGQPD010000319.1, from coordinate 7,915 downwards.
TGTACAACTTGGAAGAGCGCGTGCTCACGGCAATTGATGGTCCAGTGGAAGGGATACAGGAAACGGCCACCGCGGCGGAAGAGTTCTTCGAAGGACTTGGTGACAAAAGCACCGAGGACCATTTGCGGCTCGCGTCCGCTACCGTCGACCTGCTAAATCGACTGGAGGACGGCACAGTCCGCAATGAGCATTTCGACCGACTTGGCAACTTGCTGCTCAAGAGCAGCGACAAGCAGGTGTCACGGTACGGCCGGAGGCTCAGCGGCTCTTCCGAAGCTTCGTCACCGTCGAGCCAACTTGTCGGTCAGCCATTACAGTTTTCCGGCACAACCATTGATGGCATCGCGTTTAATTGGGAGAACGTCACTGGCAAGGTCGTGCTACTGGACTTCTGGGCCACTTGGTGCGGGCCGTGCCGAGCCGCCATGCCGGAACTGCGGGATCTCTACGAGCGGCATCACGAAGCCGGACTAGAACTGGTCGGCTTGAACATGGATGCCGACGAGGAGTCATTGGCAGAATTTTTGGAAGAGAATTCGCTGCCGTGGATCCATCTTGCGGGAGAGGATGCTTCCAAAGTCGCAGATCAATGTCATATCCGGGCGTATCCCACATTGATATTGATCGACCGCGAGGGAAAAGTTACCGCCGTCTCGCATCGCGTGGCAGATATTGCCGGGAAGCTGGATGACGTGCTCAAACACCAGCCGCAGCAGTAACTCGAATGTGCGAATGCAAAGTTGGCAAGACGACGCGCACATTGCTGACAATCTGCTCACACATGCAAAACTTGCCATCCCAGTACAAACACCCCGGCAGGGATGCACCAAAGGGCAAAGTACTGTAGTCGGCCTCGCTCGAGAATCCGCAATAGCGCCAGCAGCGACACGACCCCCACGACAAACGAGATCGCAGCACCAACAAGTAGATTCGTGCCAGACGTCGTAATCGACACCGGATCACGCATGATCGATACGATCTCTAGCAGGCTCGCACCAGCAATGACAGGGATCGCCATCAGGAACGAAAACGTCGCCGCATCTTGCCTGGTCAGCCCCATCGCCAATCCACTGCTGATCGTAGCCCCGCTCCGCGAGATGCCCGGCAACACCGCGACTGCTTGGGCAAACCCGATCGCGAGCGCTCGCCGAAACGATAATTCCTGATACGTCTGCTCGCCATTTCGCAGACGGCCCGCCAGCAGCAACATGATGCCAGTGACCACGAGCATGGCACCGGCGAGCGAGGGATTGGTCAGCAAGTGATCAAAACATTTCTTGATGACCAAACCTATCGCGACCGCTGGCAGTGTCGCGACAAGGAGTACGGGAATCGTACGCCGGTCTTTGTTGAGGAGCTCCCAGATCTTGCGCCAGTAAACGACCAGGATGGAAAGCAGCGAGCCAGCGTGAAGGACGATATTCACGTCGTCGATGTCGAGATTGTTGCCTAGTTCCAGCAATGACGATGCGATGACGACGTGACCGGAGGAACTGATCGGAAGAAACTCGGCTACGCCCTGGATAATTGCCAGTACGACAATGGAAAACAACGACACGGTATGCCTCACAAGAATTGCTTCTGTAGCCGCGCGGGGACGGAAGTTCCACGCATCCTCGCCGATGGACCCGTGTTATCGGCTGGCCACTTTGATAGTATAGCCCATTGGGATCGTTGCACAGGCTGTCGGGAAGATAGGGCTGGATGCCGATCAATCAATACAAACCCTACAATGACTCGAAATGTTCTATTTTGACCGTGGACTCTTTCTAACACGTAACCGGCTTGCTGTGGACGTTCGCCGCCGCCAACGGCGAGGGTTCATCTCGCATGCGCATGCCGATCACGTTGCGTCGCACGCCACCATCTTGTGTTCGCTGCCAACGGCGGAGCTCGTTCGCGAGCGATTTGGGTATGGCCCGGTTCAGGCGATCCCGTGGGGACAGACCGTTACGTGCGACGGCGTGGAGCTTCAGCTATTTCCTGCTGGACATATCCTCGGTTCCGCCATGCTTCTGGCCAATGATGATTCGGAGAGCCTATTGTACACCGGCGACTTTCAGCTGGAACCGTCGCTAACTTGTGAACCCGTTGAGGTACCGCAAGCGGACATCTTGGTGATGGAGTGCACGTTCGGAGACCCTCGGTATCGATTTCCGTCAAAACGAGACGTCTATGAGCAGTTAATCGCATCGGTTTCCGATGCGATCTCGTGGGGGAGGACACCGGTGGTGCATGCGTACGCTTTAGGAAAATCGCAGGAGGTCGCAAGAGTTCTTACCAATGCTGGCATTACGGTATTGGAACATTCGCTGATTCACGCACTGAGCCAGATCTACGCAAAGCATGGATTTCCGACGGGTGGCGCACTACTACCGGAAGCAGGCGCGCCTAGCGGCGTCTGCGTGATCGCTCCGCCGAGAAGTCAAAAAGCGGTAGCGGTGAAAACGAGCGACTTGCCGTTTCGAATTGCCGTCACTGGTTGGGCCCTGGACCCTAACGCCCGAGTTCGATTGCGAGTCGATCGTGCCTTTCCGCTTTCGGATCATGCAGACTTTGATGAGCTGATGCGAGCTGTGGAAGTCGTCGGTCCAAGGCGAGTCTACACGACCCATGGCCCAGCGAGTTTTTCGGATCATCTTCGTCGAGCGGGAATTGACGCGACGCCGTTAGAGAAGACACATACCGGTCGCTAGCGGCGGGGACGCTAGCGGCGAAGGTGACTGCGGCTGGATGGTTTGACCAACCTATATGGCTTGTGCCGGGGGCGTTTGGTGCCGGTTGTGCGGGGGGGCCGCTTTTGCCTGATTGCCGACAGAGGGGCGTGACGATGGCAGAGTTAGGCACCGGCACGGAAGCGGTGTTTCGCGATGTAATTTAGGCATGGATGCGCATAATGACGAGCGATAGGAACCGGTGGCGTTCGCGCCCAAGCTTTACTCTGCTACTGGTCGTTGCGGCAATAGTCGTCCTCCTCGGCCGCGAACAAGACGCTGCAGGACAAGGGGCGATCGAAAGGTTGCCTGCCGTGGCCGACGAGATAAGCGTCACGGATTTGGATGCGGCCCAGACGCCCCAATACTCGATTGTACCGCAAGTTGCCATCGAGCCACCTCGAGCTGACGACCATCTCGAACGGCTGCAGTCCACAGATTCCGAAGATGGATCCATATCGAGTACTACCGCTGCAGCGTTGCCAGTGACAGGTATCGAGCGACAGGCGGATGACTTCGACAAGCTTGTCGCCAAACCTGTCGTCACCGAGGGCGATCGATTAAACCTCTTGAAATTGTACGAGGAGCAACAGGACACGCCCTCATCACCGAGTGGGCTTGGCAACGGCCCGGTTCGCATTACCGCACGCGAACTGGAAGGACTGCGGTTGCCGCAGGAGGTGGTCGGGCAAGCCGAGCGATTGACGGAGAACGGCATGCGTCTGGCGAGTTCAGGTGCCATCTATTCAGCGCGAGATGAATTGATCAATTCCCTGCGACTGGTGGCGCAAGGGTTGGATGCCCAACTAGGACGAAAAGTACATAGCTACGCGTTAGCGGCTGGGTTAAATGCCATTTCGGAAGCGGAAGACTTCTCCATGGTTCATGGGGATGCAAGCGCTGACGTCCACCTAGCAGGTTATGTCGCGGGACACACGACACCGGTCCTCAAGGGGAAGTCGCTGCTCGATGTTCCGCCGCTATTGGCGATGCAGAAGTACTATGAGTTCGCGCATGTTCAGTTGAGTTTGGCTGGCGGGCAAGAGCCAGTTGCTTCAAGAGCCCTTTATGCATTGGGGAAAGTAGAGCAAGCGATTGGCAACAGCGGGGGAGGGTCCAAGAAGATCGAACTAGGGCCGAAAGCGATTGCGTTGTATCAATCTTCGCTTTCTATCAACGGAAACAATGCGGAGGCAGCCAACGAGTTGGGGGTGCTATTGGCTCAGCATGGTCAATTGAAGGCCGCACGAGCGGCTTTACAACATACCGTAAGTGTCGCGAGCAAACCTGAATACTGGAGCAACCTAGCGGAAGTGCATCGTCAGCTCGGCGAAGACCAGTTAGCGATGCAGGCGACTCGCCAAGTAACCGGAACACGAGCAGCCGGAGCTAACGTGATGATGACACAAAACACGGCGACCCGAAGGCTACCACCCGTACAGTGGATGGATCCCGAGATGTTTGCCAGAACGTATCAGCCGACACTGGCAACGGATTACCGCGCGATTGCTCCACCATCGTCGCGCGTGGCAAGCCAACCCGGCACTGGCCCGTGGGCGTCAGCGGTCGCACGTTAGCTCGTTGCCAATGCGGTGCAAGCGATCGCACCTAGAAGTAGTCCGCACCAATTTGAAAGAACAACAACCAGGGAGTTCTCGTAACGATGGAAAGACCTATGTCCGAATCGGTGCTGCACTGCCGCAACATTGCAATATACGTCGCCATGGCGATTGTGGCCGCCACGCCAGGTCCTCGTGCCAGAGCAGTGGGAGCGGAGACGGAGGGAGGGGGAGCATGGGCGGTTGCCGTCGACGTTAGCCCTCCGTCGATGGCGTACAACGGTGTTCAGCTATGTCAATGCGAAGGCACTTGTTCGGTGGGCGCAGCTCCCTGTGGTTGTGGCGGCTCGGCCGGTGGGCAGTGTCAGCAATGTGCGCCATTTATGGGCGTCGATAGTGCTTCTTGCGCGTTCACCGCTGAACCGACCTGGAAGCATCGCAGTCCAATTCCTTGGCAGTCATATGGACAGGGCGAGTACGCCGGGCCGTCTCGTTTTGCCCATGTCGACCAATACCGGTTACGGCCAGACGATGACTTGGAGTTTATTTTCCGATTGACGCGTGATCAAAGCAGCCGGCCGTACGAGCTCGTTGTAGGAGATAAGATTCGAATCGAGTCATTGGCTGACGAGAAGTTGGATCGTGAGCTAGTGGTGCAGCCAGATGGGACGATCACAGTGCGGCTGTTACCTCAAGTGCAAGCCGCCGGTCGAACGGTCGAGGAATTGCGTAAGGACCTGGAAGAGAGGTATAAGAAGTTCTACAAAGTGCCAGCGATCACGGTGACACCAACGGAGGTGAACACGAAGCTTGAGGACTTACGAGCGACGGTGGACAGTCGCGCGGGCAATGGCGGTCAGACAAAGCAAGCAAGAATAACACCGGAGGGAACGGTTGGGCTTCCAGCGATTGGCTCTGTATGTGCCGTTGGATTGACGCTGGACGAACTGAAGATGGAGATCGACGCCCGCTACCGTGAGATTGTCGACGGACTTGAGGTGACGCCGGTATTGCGTCAACGGGCACCTCGCTTCATCTACGTCGTCGGCGAAGTCGCGCAACCAGGTCGATTTGAAATGACAGGTCCTACGACGTCGATGCAAGCGCTCGCGCTCGCGGGGGGGTGGCGGACGGGTGCCAATTTGCGACAAGTCATCGTCTTCCGACGCGCAGAAGATTGGCGACTATTGGCGACAAAACTCGACTTGCGAGGGGCACTTTACGGAAAGCGTCCAGTCCCATCTGATGAAATTTGGTTACGCGACCAGGACATTGTGCTATTCCCCAAAACTCCAATACGTCAAGCTGACGACGCGATTGAACTCTTATTCACGCGAGGAGCCTACAGTTTGTTTCCTGCACTGGGGTTCACAGGTCAGCTATTTAATACGTCCACGATCAGCAACTAGCGCACCAGTGTCGAAGGATGGTTTCCGGCAAGCTGACTTGCGTGGTGCGGGTGAGTCCTTATGTATCGGCGGAACCACCGGAGGCTACTGCTGCCGGTGAGATAAGCTGGGATAATCGTCAGCGAAAATATGCTGAATGACCACCGAGTAAGTTGCCCTCGAGCGTGAAGGTCAACAAGTGACAGTTTCTGAAGCACAACTGTCCCTGTTTGGGAAAACACACTCAGACCGATCATTCCAGCGTAAACACAAGCAAGTGCGGCCAGGGCAACAGAGATCATCCAAAGTGCCGACCAATCGACAAGTTGCCAAAGGTACATGGACAAAGCCAGAATGATCGTCATTGATAAGAAGGAGAGCGGGATCCAGCGGGGCGTATGTAGGATTGACTCGCCCGTCGTCGCGTGGACATGAAGCACTACGAATGCCGGGACGCTAGCAAAGATGGCAAGGCTTCCTACAAGAACGGCGAACCAGCGAGTGGAACTAACGTGACTCGAATCATGACGGATACCGTGACGCCGTTGCCATTGGCGGATACAGCGGTTGAGCGTTTGGGACACGAAACGGAGACGCCTTGGTGCACTCGGAGCATTCGCTTGCGTGGAGTTTTCAGGAAGGGACACACGTCGCCCGCACTGTGAGCAGATTGCGTGAGACGCATGAACATCGTGGGGCACATGAAGGACATGGCCTTCAGAACATCGAATGGTTCGTTGCATGTCGGTTTTCCAGCGTTTGCAAAACGGGGGAGACAACAAGATATGGGACTCTATTCTACTGACCTGGAAACCGCGGTTCAAAGCATGAGCGGACAGGAGCGACAAGGGAACGGGGATTTGGGAATCGGCTATTTGGACGGAAACCGCGTCGCTGAACGCCAGTGATATTGGATTGGTATGGACACGAAAAAGCCTGATTGCCTCTATTTGGGTGATCTCACCGGGTTTCGGATTTGGTTCCTAAAGACCGGGAACGACTTTCGGCTTAAGGGGATAAAGGAGTATGTGTGTCCGACTGACAGCGTCATCGACCGTCAGTATTACGAGATCTGCCTGGCTCTTCAGCTTCACCAGACACTCAAGAGCGGCGAGATTTGGGCCGCAGGCGGACGACGCTACGGCAACATTGACGCCCTGCTCATCGCCAATGATCTATGGTCCGGCATTCGCGATGAACATTACGAGGAGCTCCGCTTGCCCAAAGACCCCAAGGTCTGGCTGAACCAAGTTTTTGACAACACAGCCATCACCAGCTAGAACGCGAAGTATTGGAATCAACAGCTTGGGAGTTAGGCCGTAAATTGGCGGCCTACTGGTGCAACATTTCCTAGAAACAGGTCCGGGATGGAACGCGACCATACCGACGATGGGCTCCAACCCAGTCCTCTGTCTTGGTGTGTCGGACTGGACGCAGTTCAAACGGCGTGATGACTCTGTGTCGGCCGATGAAGCCGATGCAGTCTACCGCAGGCGGACGCTGAGTTGCATCCAAACAACGATGATGTAATTTCAGGATTCGGGTGATCGACAGCACCGGCTCACTTCGTTCGGCGTTTGCCCTCTTCTGAAATGGCCATTGAGTTTTGCCTCGTCAGTGCTTGGATGTATTCCGTCCTTCGGAAGCGAAGTGCGGACCAGTCTGCGTCAATGGCCACCTGTCGCACGGGTTCGAAGCCGGCGTTTCCGAGTACAGACCAGTCGCCGCTGTCCCGATTAAACTCACACTTGAATCGCTTCGACGTCTTCTTCGGATACGCTATCCACACGATCGCGTCGCCCGAAGTTGAACTGACCAGTTCGGTTGCGACCCGCGTCAGCTCAGCCTGGCTCGTTGCGAAGCCGATGGCAAACGAGGTTGGCTTTGTCGTTGATCTGCGCCGCACGGTTACCCCAGAAAGCTCCGCGAGTTCCGCTTCGAATGACTCGGGCGGATTAAGGACAAGGATGGTACCGTTGTCCGCCAGATTGAGCTTCTTGAATAATGGTGTCATTTAGAAACTCCATGAACGCCGAGCTTCGATATCGAATGATCAACATATTAGCCGTAGCTTCCGAGCTAGCGCCCTGGTAGCCAATCGCCGTGCGTCGCATTATAGCAGGCGATCTCTTTTCGGTTTCGTCATCTTATGCGTTCCCCGGTAGAGCTAGAGTCTGCTTGGGGCTTCTTGTCCGACCTAGGTTCTGCTCAAAGCTCAACGGGAATTGCACTGCAGCTTTCAGCGTAGCCGAGG
>JAGQPD010000318.1 GCA_020426865.1 Planctomycetales bacterium | reverse complement strand
GCGAATAACCGACGGCTCCCAGGAAATTCGCATTGGCGGTTCGGATCGTGCCGTCCATGTTGAATTCGATCGTCGCCTGGGCCTTGTCGATGGCTGCCAGCTGTCCCTGGTAGTCTGCCATCTGCAGTTTTGACTCGGACATGTCAGCGGCGAATTTCACGACCCGGTACGGCTTACCGTCTTTGTCGAACACGGCGTTGTAGGACGCTTGGATCCAGACTTCCTTGCCCCCCTTGCCAAACCGTCGAAATTCTCCCGAACGGAATTCGCCTCGATTGAGGGCCGCCCAGAATTCGCGGTATTCGGGGGATGCCGCGTAGGCCGCATCAACGAACATGCTGTGATGGCGCCCTACGATTTCGTCGAGTGTATAGCCCAGTGTGGTGAGAAAGTTCTCGTTGGCCGACACGATCGTACCGTCCAATTCGAATTCAATAACGGCTTGGCTCCGCGAGAGAGCATCCAACTGAGCACCCTGATAACTCCACCTGCCTGTCGCAGAGCTTTTTTGTTTTCGGGTGTTGGTGGTAGAGCGGTTCTTGGTCGTTGTCCGAGTCTTTGGGGTTTTTGTAGCCATATTGTTTTTTGCCTTATTTGGGGGTTGCGTTGTAAAGGTGTAGTACGGGAAATGCCTAACTGCCAACGGTTGCAGGTTGTTGGTCGCCCAACAATTGTTCGATGTTGAGTAATGTCACGAGTCGCTCACCAGATTTGGCCAGACCGGTAATGAACGACGTATCAATGTCTCCTAAGTCAGGTGGCCCTTCGATGGAGTCGGCACCAACGTTAAGGACATCAGATACGGCATCGACGACCAACCCCATGATCTTGGTCCCGACATTGACCACGATGATCACCGTAAACTGGTTGTATTCCGTCGCCGGCATGTTGAACTTTGCCCGCAGATCGACGATTGGCACGACGGTCCCTCGCAAATTCATGACTCCCTTGATGCATTCCGGCATGTTCGGGATGGGAGTCAACCGAGTAAAATTCTTGATCTCCTGCACGCGCAGGATCTCAATGCCGAATTCTTGATCGTTCAGTGCAAACGTCAAGAATTGACTGGCCCCAGCATCCGCCGTGCCAGTTGCTTCATCTTCAAGTAGTGCAGTCATTCTCTTCTCCAATGTAAGGAAGGCAGGGCCCAGTGCCCCGTCCGTTTGTCAAAGTGAGTTGCACAGCGTTGTGTGCAGATGTCGTGTCCAATGCAACGTCTGTTGCATCGCCATTGCGGTGGCTGAGAGTGGAGACACCGAAGATGTCCAGGATCAATGCTACCCGGCCGTCGCCCAGGATCGTTGCACCGGCGACGCCGGGCACCTTGGCAAAATTGGTTTCCAGGTTCTTGATCACGACCTGTTGCTGTCCTAGCAGTTCGTCCACCATCAACGCCATTCGCTTGCCTTGGTCTTCGACGATCACGAGCAGTCCCTGCTCCTCGTCGGCGATTTCTCGACCGATACGCAGCAGCCGATGAAGCCGTAACAAGGGGACGACCTCTCCCCTGAGCTTGATCACTTCGCCCCCCCCCACGATCGGCTTGATGTCTTGCTTGCGAATACACATCGACTCGACAACCGACAGCAGAGGGACGACGAACACCTCCTGTGCCAACCGGACGAGAAGGCCATCGAGAATCGCGAGCGTCAGTGGCAGTCGTACGGTGATCGTGGAGCCTTTTCCTTGCTGTGAACGGACAGTTACGCTCCCTTGCAGCGATTCCACATTCCGTCGGACGACGTCCATACCAACGCCTCGCCCGGACACGTCCGTCACTTCTGAGGCTGTCGAGAAGCCAGGCTGAAAGATCAGATTACAGATCTCGGCATCCGAGAGATGAGCGTCAGGGGCGACGAGGCCCCGTTCCACCGCCTTCGCGAGAATCTTCTTGCGATCAAGTCCCTTTCCGTCGTCGGTCAACTCGATGTAGATATTCCCGCCCTGCTGGTACGCTCTTAGCAAAACTGTCCCTTCCGGCGGCTTGCCACTTGCGACTCGCTCCTCCGGGGTTTCAACCCCATGATCGGCGGCGTTGCGGACCATGTGGACCAATGGATCACTGATCTGGTCCACCACCGACTTGTCCAATTCCGTATCGTCGCCCTCCGTGACAAACCGCAATTGCTTCCCAACTTTCTTCGCCACATCCCTGACAACACGGTTCATCTTCTGGAATGTCGCGGCGATCGGCACCATCCGCAATGACAGGCTCATCTCCTGTAAATCGCGAACGATTTTGCCGAGCGTTGACATCGATTCCAAGCTCGTGCCACCGGCTACGACAACTAGTTCTTGCTCAACCATCGACGCCCCGATCACAAGTTCTCCGATCTGGTTGATCAGTTCGTCAAGCTTGCAGCGGTCGACACGCACGGTGTCGGCATCGGTGGACCGAGACGCACTGACCCGTCGGTCGCTGCCACTGCGACGCTCAATGGCTACTCCGGTTGGCGAGG
>JAGQPD010000317.1 GCA_020426865.1 Planctomycetales bacterium | reverse complement strand
TCTCGCTGCCATCGTCCAGCACATATACTTCACCGTGCTGGTAAGGGCTCATCGTGCCCGGATCAACATTGATGTACGGATCGAGCTTCTGCATGCGAACTCGCAGCCCCCGCCGCTCCAACAACATGCCGATCGAAGCGCTCGTCAGCCCCTTTCCCAAAGAACTGACCACGCCCCCGGTAACAAATATGTGTTTCGCCATGATGTGCATTCCACCGTGTGCCTGGCAATTCCGACCGACGCCCAGCCGCGTTTGGCATCAGTCTCAACCCCGATTGTACCCGCATCCGACGCGAACGCGGAGGGGGTGCGGGACGGCTGGGGAATATTCGCAGTCGCCCGATTATGGTTCCAACTGTTCAATGATCGCCTTGGCCAACAACGGGAGGACTAATGTCGCGTCGGCGTACACTTCAGCGAATCGCCCCCCTTCGCTTCGCGGTACAAATTTTCCCCAGCTGACACCTTCCGAGTAAGTGCAGCCCGATAAGCCGCCCCAATGGACCGGTTCGGGGCAGATGCGCACGCCGTAATGGAAACGGGGCATGGTCAGGTCGGTTCCCAAACGGTGGTTCGTAATGTCGATGTATGGTCCAACCTGCTGTGCCCAGTTCCGCGGCACTCCACCACCGATTGTCAAAATGCCAATCTTCTTGGCGCCGCAAATCAGCCTCGCGTATTCCTGCAGGTCGAGAAATGGATTGAAGGATGGCGTTTCTTGCAGAACTTCGTCGAACGTCAAGGAGGCGGGATCACGTCCCGCGTCTTGAAAGGCACGAATCGTGGCCGACATCGCCCAAGTTGATACGTCCAGTCCCATTTCGCTGTCCGTAAACGCCGGAATAAACAACGGCACGTTCTGCTCGTACGCACTGCGCAGTATTCCTGGTCCCTCGGCCATTTCGCTCAATCGCTTGCCGATCGCCCGACATAACCGAGCCGACGACCACACGCCACCCTCGGGCGCCGTCTGCTCCAGGATCGATTTCACCAGCCGTTCGACGTCGTTCAGATTGGACTCCATTTCCAAGGTGTCGTAAATGCGGTTATACCCCAATCGAAATAGCTTTTCGTCCGATTGACTCGGATCGTAGCGGTAGTGGGTCAAGCCGATCGATTCGGTCAGGCCATGCGCCACCAGAGCTCCCGTCGAAATCACCGCCTGGATACAACCCCGATCAATCAATTCGCAGATAATGCGCCCTTGCTTAGCCACCGTCATGGCACCCGACAACGTTAGCACGACACTTACATCCGACGCCTGAAACATCTCCAACAGGATATCGAATGCCTCACCCAATTGCCGTCCGGCAAATGCCGTGTTGGACATCGACCGCAGCAGATCGCCAAACGTCTGGACAGCCGTCAGGTCGACGCTGGAGAGGGGTACCAAGCCATCGCTTCGGCCATCGTGTAAATCGCGGTGCTTCATCTTTGCTCGCTTTCGTGCGGCCGCTCGTGTCAGGCGGCTTGTCTTGTCCGGATTCTCTGCACAAACGCTCGATAATCCTCCGCCGTGTCGATCCCACGTGTCGCCTGCTGAACGACTCCCACTTGGATCGCGAACCCGGCCGATAGTACCCGCAATTGTTCCAGCTTTTCCATGCGTTCCAAGGGGGCAGGGGGTAAGTTTCCCAACTCCAACAAGAAATCGCGGCGATAAGCGTACATTCCCAGATGCTGGAAATATGTCGCCGGCTCCGACTGCCAATCCTGATACAACCCGTCGCGATCGTGTGGGATCGCGCTGCGGCTAAAGTATAACGCCCGTCCGCGATCGTCCATCACGACCTTCACGCACGCCGGATCCTGCAACCGTTCGGCCGTCCGAATCGGCGTCGCCAGCGTCGCCATCGGCGCCTCCGGATCCTCCCGCAACAATGTAACCAGGCTATCGATTGCCTCCCCCGAAATTTCCGGCTCGTCCCCTTGCACATTCACGAAGATTTCGATCTGGGGCATCGCACGGGCGACTTCCGCGACACGATCCGTCCCGGAAGCCGCCAGGGGATCCGTCATCATCCATCGGCCACCAAACCGTGCCACTTCGTCGGCCAATTCGCCGTGATCCACCGCCACGCAGATTCCCTGCGGTAACGTCGCTCGCTCCACCGCCTCGTACGTGTGTTGCAATACGGTCTTGCCCGTCTCTCGAAGCAACAATTTGCGCGGCAGTCGTGTCGATTCCAGTCGGGCAGGGATCACCACAAAACAATTGGCGCCATCAAAACAATTTGAATTGTCGACACGTAATGCATGCAAGTCGCGAGATGGTTGCATCGCAGGCAGCCCTCCTTGGCTAGCGGGAAAGTTTGCGGCTTGTCCCGAGTTTTCCGTAAGAATTGATTGCACAACGACCGAAATTTTCCTGATGGACGACCTTTCGTCTAGAGCAATCTTGAAAATTCGTGCGTCGCGAGCGATCGCCGGGTGCAAATTGCACATGAATCTCGCTACCAGCGGATAGAATGAACGATAGTTTCGGCCACTGTCATTGCTAGCAAACTCTTCGACAGCAAAGGTAGGTCCTGGGCATGTGTGGAATTGTGGGATACATCGGTCAACGGACCGCCGTCGATTTTCTTCTGGAAGGACTGCGGCGATTAGAATACCGCGGTTACGACAGTGCTGGGCTGGTCACGCTTGACGAAAACGGCCGGATGGACGTCGTCAAGGCCACCGGGCGAATTGACGCACTGGCGGAGAAGTTGGAAGAAACGCCGCTGCGCGGAAGCGTCGGTATCGGCCACACCCGCTGGGCAACCCACGGACCTCCCACCGTCGAGAATGCCCATCCTCATTTGGGTGGCGAAAACGTCTTGGCGATCGTCCACAATGGTGTCGTGGAAAACTATCAGTCGCTGAAGGATCAGTTGATCGATCACGGCTACCATTTTCGATCTGCCACCGACAGCGAAGTCATCGCCCATTTGATCGATTTTCATCTGCAGCAACTTGGTGAGCAAGGCGATGCGACCGGCGACCAGCGGTATGTCACGGCGGTCGAGGAATCGCTATCGCAGTTGCGGGGAACGTATGGGTTGGTCGTGCTCTTTCGCGATCGTCCCCAAATCATGATCGCTGCGCGGTTGGGGAGTCCGCTGGTGGTGGGCATCGGATCTGGCGAGCACTTTGTTGCCAGCGACGGCTCGCCGCTTGCCGGATATACTGACAAAATTGTGTATCTCGCCGACCACCAAGTAGCGTTGATTCGCGCCGATAGTCTCAAAGTAACGCATCGTGACGAGGGGCATGTTAAGCATCGCGTGGAGAAGCTGCAGATCCACGCCAGCAATCTCGATCTGGAGGATTATCCGCATTACATGCTCAAGGAGATCTTTGAACAACCGAATTCGCTGCGTGATACCATGCGCGGTCGCTTGTGCGAAGACAACGCCACGGCGGTTTTCGGCGGTTTGAACCTCACGGCGCAACAATTGCGGCAAGTCAATCGCATTTTGCTTACCGCCTGCGGTACCAGCTGGCATGCCGGACTGGTTGGGGAATATGTCATCGAGGAGATGTCGCGCGTTCCGGTGGAAGTCGAGTACGCCAGCGAATTGCGTTATCGTAACCCGCCCGTCGATCACAAGACGATACTTTTTGCCATTACCCAAAGTGGTGAGACGGCGGATACGCTTGCGGCGTTACGCGAAATGAAACGCAAAGGACACCCGACACTCGCCATCTGCAACGTCGTTGGAAGCACTATCGCTCAAGAAGCCGACGGCGGTATCTACCTGCATGCCGGCCCCGAGGTTGGCGTCGCGTCGACCAAGGCCTACACGTCGCAGCTGTTGGTGCTGACGATGCTGGCGCTCTATTTCGGGCGACTGCGACATCTTAGCTACGAAGCCGGACGGCGTATCATCCGAGCTCTACAAGAATTACCCGATCGAGTCGCCGAATCTCTGAATTGCAACGACGAAGTGCGACGCATCGCCAGCAAGTACTGCCATGAAAACAATTTTCTGTACCTCGGCCGACAATACAATTTCCCCACGGCACTGGAAGGGGCATTGAAACTGAAGGAAATCAGCTATATCCATGCCGAGGGGTATCCCGCCGCCGAAATGAAACACGGCCCAATCGCTTTGGTGGACGAACATACCCCCAGCGTATTCATCATGCCTCGCGATTTCGTGTACGACAAAGTGATGGCCAATCTCGAAGAAATCAAGGCCCGCGGCGGACCCGTCATCGCTATCGTCGGCGAAGGCGACACGCGCGTCGCCGAATTGGCCGACGACGTCATCTATGTCCCCAATGTCGAGCCGTTCCTGCAGCCCTTCGTGACCATCGTCCCCCTGCAGCTGTTGTCGTATCACGTCGCCGTCATGCGCGGCTGCGACGTCGATAAACCTCGAAATCTGGCCAAAAGCGTTACCGTGGAATAATGTTCCACGGCTGTCCCAGCCGTAAAACAACGTTACACAACCGTCCCAGCCGCAAACCCAAACAACTATCCCGGCCGCTATGTCCCCCGCCGGAACACCACGACACTTTTTACGAACGAATTTCTTGCTACCCACATCAACCCGGTTATACTAGTCCTTTTGGGGGACCGGGCTGGTTTGGTTGGGCGAGTTGCAATGATTCTGCAAACGCTGCCGGAGGACGCATTGGGCAGAACGGACGCGTGATTTGTCCGAAGCCGTTTGTTGGAATCCACTTGTCGGAAGCTGGCCAGCTGAATGTCGAATGAGAGTTGTTCCTTGCTTCAGTGAGTTGCTCCATGTATTCTGTCACCGCGTCGCGGCTCGTTGTTGTTGCGATGTTGTCGGTCTTTGCCGGTGTGGTTTCCCCTTACGCCCGCAGTGAGGTGCGTACCTTCGATGGCTCGGGGAACAACCTGAGTCAACCGTGGGGGATGGCCGGGACACCCTTTTCCCGTTTGGATTCACAAGCCCATTACGCCGACGGCGTGTCGCTGCCGGGTGGAATCGATCGGCCGAATCCGCGGTCGATAAGCCAGGGGGTTGGCAAGCAGTACGTACCGATGTTTGACGAAGGCTGCCGTTCGGACTATGTGTGGATGTGGGGCCAATTCATCGATCACGATATTACGCTTCGGCGTGGTGGGACCGAACCGATGCCCATCCTGGTGTCGGAACCCGACCTGATGTCGCCCGTGATTCCATTCTTCCGTTCGGCTGCGGCGCCCGGAACCGGGACCGGCACGGACAACCCCCGCCAACAAATCAACGACACCACCAGCTTCGTCGATGGGTCCATGATCTATGGCCCCAGCCAATCACGGGCCGACGCCCTGCGCACTTTCAGTGGCGGCATGTTGGCGACGTCCAACAATGGTTTGCTGCTGCCAAAGAACACAGGAATGCTCCCCAACGACAACGAAGGCGCTCTTCCTGCAGATGCCATGTTTTTGGCAGGTGATGTGCGAGCCAATGAAAACATTGGCCTCACCGCGATGCATACGTTGTTCGTCCGCGAGCACAACTATTGGGCCGGGCAGCTGGCAGCGCTTAATCCAACCTGGGACGATGAACAGCTCTATCAAACAGCGCGCAAGATCGTTAGTGCGGAAGTGCAAGTCGTGACCTATTCCGAATACTTGCCGATGCTGCTTGGCGATCGAGCTCCCGATCTGGCCACCGCCGCTTATGACGAAACCGTCGACCCATCGATTGCGAACGAATTCGCCGCGGCAGCCTATCGTTTGGGACACACACAGGTGTCACCAATACTCATGCGGATGGAAGCCGATCGGACGATGGTGCCGGAAGGACATATGCCGTTGTCCGACGCCTTTTTCCATCCAAATTATTTGCAGACCGGCGCCGACGTCGATCATCTGCTGATGGGAGCCACCATGCAGGTCATGCAACAGACCGACGCCCGCGTCATTAGTACGCTTCGCAATTCCCTCTTCGGGCAGCCCGGTGCCGGTGGGCTTGATTTGCTTTCGATTAATTTGCAGCGTGGTCGCGACCACGGCCTGCCCAGCTACAACGAAATGCGCGCTGTCATGGGTTTGGACACCGCGTCGTCCTTCGCCGATATTACCTCCGATACCGAAGTGCAGGCCGCCTTGGCCAGCGTCTACAATTCGGTCGATGACGTTGACTTGTGGATTGGCGGGATGGCGGAAGATCACATCGCCAACGGAATCGTCGGTGAATTGGTCTCCGCAATCGTGGCCGACCAGTTCCAACGTCTGATGGCCGGCGATCGGATGTTCTTCCTGTGGGACAACCAACTACAGAGCGACCAGACGCTCTACAATGCGATCCTCGATACACGACTGTCCGATATCATCAACCGCAATACCGATGGCATGCACGTGCAACAAAATG
>JAGQPD010000316.1 GCA_020426865.1 Planctomycetales bacterium | reverse complement strand
ATACCTCGAACCAACAAGTATTCGACCCCCCGCTGGCGCCGTACTTAGAGCCAGCAGCAGATGGCGCTGACTTGTCGATTCAGTTGCACCACGGCACCGCCAACGCCTTCGAGTCGGCGACGCACGCGTACTCGGTGACGGTCACCAACGAAGGGATGGTCGACGTTACGGATGCCGCCGTCGCCGTGTCATTTCCCAAAACATACGATCGCTATATGCTGACGGAAATGACTTTTAGCATGGGCGTTTCGTCCGCAACGGTTGTTGGAGCTGTGTTGGCCGATTTCGCCACAACAGTGTCTCTGCCCACGGGTGGCGTGGCAACGTTTGAATTCACATTGGTCGTCGGTGACGCGTTTCGTAGCGATAGGGCAGCGTCGTCGATCGACCAGGCGATTGCGAGTGTAACCGTTCCTATCGGATTGGGCGGTGACGTAAACCCAAATGACAATCGTCGCACAGACTCAGTGTTGTCATTTCTGCAAAGCAAAGGTGGCACACAGCAGTTTTCAGCCGCCGAAACGGAACAACCGGAGTTTCAGGGACAGGGCTTCGCTTTTGGGGATGTGAATGGCGACAGCGAAAGAGATCTCGTAGCGGCGGACCGAGATCTTGGTGTGCGAGTCTTCTTACGAGGACCTGACGGGTATAACCTCGCCTACTCCTTCGCCGAATCGGCAGAGATGGTGCAACTGGCCGACCTCGACAATGATCAGGACCTGGATCTTATATCGGCGATCGGAAACACGCTTACGATTCGCAAGAATATGAGTGGCGACTCGTTTGGTGCTGCCGCAACCATGAATGTGAGCACCGGAATCGGCAAGATCGTCGTCGCCGATTTCACGGGAGACGGATTTGTCGATGTCATCACGCTTTCAGAATCATTGAGCAACCGAGTGCTGGTGAATCAGGGGGATGGAACCTTTGCAAATACGGGCGTGCTCGGCGTCAACGGTCGGGGCGTTGGGGTCGGCGACTTCGATGGTGATGGCGACTTGGACTTGCTGTACGTCGGCTCCGGAATCATGCAGGTTGCCTACAACGGAAATCTCGATTTGGTAGTCCGTTGGCAGGCGGACCGTGCGGCCGTTGAACCGGGAGCCACAATCCCGGTTCAGTTGTCGGTGAGGAACACGCTCGGCACAATGACCGTCGACGATGGCCGAGTCGTGGTGGACGTATCCGGAGCGGCAGGTGAACTGCGATTGCTGAGCGTCGAGGCGGAAGGGGGAGCACAGTCGAGCGCCCTACCTGGCGATGTTCCCCCGGGCGGGGAGTTTTCATTTGCCTTACCGTCCGGCACCGAGCTGCGTTTTCTTATGCAGCTAACAATTCCGGAGCAACTGCCACCCAATTTGACCAACACACCATTTGCAGAGCTCCCGGCGACGATCGACTTTCGTGAGCAGTCACTCGACGGCAGCCCTCAGACCAACCACAGCTCGCTATTCCTGACCGTCGCGCGAGCGTCTCTGCCCGAGTCGGGTCTGTTCGTTCGAAGTGCCACGATAGGAACTTCCGCAGAGACGATTGACGTCGGTGACATTGACGGCGACGGAGATATGGATCTGTTCCTAAGTGGCATCAGCGGCGTCGATTTATGGGTCATTGACGGCGGTCAGTTTACACTTGCCACGGACTGGAACGACGCACCGGCTTTCGGCGACATCGCATTGGGTGACCTGGATCGCGACGGCGACTTGGACCTTGTGAGTGTGAGAGGGAGCGACGCCTCGATCATGCTCAATGACGGGACCGGCTATTTCGAATGGAATAGCGTTGTCGAAGCCGGCTTGTCCGGGTTTTCACATACGAGCATCATTGACGTCGATGGCGATGGCGACTTTGACATCTACTTCAGCGCGGCAAGTTTCAATCTGTGGTATAACGATGGAGCCCTAACCTTCACTCATCGCGTCGCTTACAACCAGCGGGTCACGCGGCGACTGGGGTGATCTCGACGGCGATGGTGATCTGGACATTTTTGTTGTCCAACGAGGCACTCATCCCGACCAGGTCTTGTGGAACAACGGCAACGGGACCTTCACGCCCACGGATCAGGTGCTGAGCATTAGTGACAGTGAATGGGTGGACCTTGCCGATCCGGACGGTGATGGCGACCTAGATGTGCTAATATCAGGGTCGGCGAACGAAACCGCGTCCATTCTATTCAATAGCAACGTCGTCGATCTACAAGTCGCGCACACGACGGACACGCCCTATGCACTCGTTGGCGATTTTATATCTTTGCGAACGACGGTTACCAACGTCGGTGATCGCACGTCGCGACAGAGCATCGTCGAGTATTCGTTGCCAGACGTCTTGACCGACATTGAACTGGTGGAGGCGGAGGTCAGTGGTGGCGGAAAAGTCTTCGCGTCACCGGGCCAACTGGACGCGACGAAAGCGATTTCGTTCGCTGCTGTCAAATGGCGTTGATAGTACGGCCTTGGCGCTAGCCGACATCAATGGGGATGGACGAATTGATATCGTCGTTGCGGACCAGTCGGGTCCAAACCGGGTGATGCTGAACTCGGGGTTTGCCCAATTTGGAGCGCCCCGGCTGTTTGGATCGGTCGACGTCGCCCGCGACGTGATCGTGCAAGACTTCAATAGTGACGGCCGAAACGACATCTTCATCGTCAATCAAGGCATGCAAAACGAATTGTGGACAAGCAGCGGGAACCTGACATTGACGCGATCGTTCCGCGACGATTTCACTGACGAGTCTGTCGCGGCCGTCAGCGGAGACTTCGACGGGGACGGAGATCTCGATCTGTTCGTAGCAAACCATGGCGGACAACCGCATCGCATTTGGCTCAATGATGGTTCTGGACAGTTTTTGTTGAGCCAGACGCTCAACGGCGGCACACACGCGACTGCGACAGGAGTCATCGACTGGGACTGGGACGGCGACCTGGACGTGCTCGTCGTCGCGGATGACGCTCAACACGAACTGTGGATTAATGACGGTGACGGCAGTTTTGAACAGAACACGACGGTCAGCCTTCCTGCCGTGCCGGCGATCGACGTCGAAATTCTTGATGCTACGGCCGACGGCACCTATGACCTATTGTTGCGAGGTACTCGTGGGGCGGCCTTAGCCTACAGTGATGGGCAGGGCAGCTATGATCGATTTGTATTATTTGACACCGGTGCCACAACGGTAGGCCCAATCGGCATCGGTGACTTCAACCGCGATGGTGACTGGGATGTCTTGATTGCCGGACAGCAGTTGCATGTCTTCGAGAACATGCGCGCAGTGCTCGGGGACTACAACTTCGATGGTACGGTTGACGCGGCGGATTACACGGTGTGGAAAGACAGTTTTGGTGAGCACCAGAATCTGAGCGCCGATGGCAATCAGAACGGCGTCGTCGATTCGGCCGACTATACGATCTGGAAAGATCACTTTGGCACACAGCCCACAGTGTTGCAGAGCCTGAATGCTACAAGCCTGAGTGCTACAAGTCTGCCCCGTGTGACCTCTAAAAGACGAATTAACGCCACACCGGGCTCGACCGCCTCCTCCCTCCGCGCGTCGTTGGTCGACGAGGCGTTGATCGAGCTATGCCAGACGCAGGCCCTTCGGCAAGGACTCACCAAACGCGGCCGCTTGATCTTCTTCGGTCAGTGAGCCCCCTTGTTGAACCAGGTCGAACAAGTGCCGTGGGGCTTTCATGATTTCGAGCCAGTCCAAGACCTCATTCCGCATCCGATCGGACAAATCGCGATAGCGATCTTCTGTCTTGCGCGCAAGTTGCATCACGGCAAAGTGATCCGCCGACTCGACCCGCTGTTGTCCCAAGATTGCCTGCAACCATTTCTCCGCACTGTCGACGGGTACGACCGTGTTGAGTGGCCCGTAGACTGGCTGCCGAGCACCAATTCGGCCGATGGCCCACACCATGGCGGCACGCGCAGCTTGCATCTTCTTCCTTGGCAACAGATCACAAAGCAAATCTCCCACGGCAATCTTGTCTCGGGTCTCCAGCAGTTCAAGCGCGCCAAGCAGTCGAAACAGCTCATTTGATTCTTGCGGCGTAAACGTCCCGTGTGTCGCCCCCTTTGCGGATGCACCGCTGCGGCGATGCATCGCGCGCACCGCCCCAATTAGCGGCTCGGCCAGTGCACGCTGCTGCCCTCGCGTCAACCCGCCGGCAATTCGCCGCCACAGAATCCACGATTCTGTCCGCGATGCGCCTCCGCCAAAGGCAAGCTTGCCCTGAACGGTCCGCCATGTCTCGAGCACTCGCCAATCATCGACCGCCAATCCAAACCCTGGACGCAGGGCATAGCCCAGCAGATTTAGCCACCGTAACTCATGCGCGGCACTCATACGTCGCCCATTATCCAATTCCTGTAGTGCCTCCCAAATCCGTCGCAACAATGACGTGGGCCATTGCTGGCGTGGCATTTCCAGTGCCGCTTCCAGTCGCTTGATCAGATCTTGCGGCGACTGACTGGCCCCTTCGCCAAACGTGCTATTTAATTGTTCCGCGGCGGCGTTCCAGGTTGCTTCATCGAGCACGCCTTGCGCTTCCGCTTCCGACTCATGTCCGGCAATATCGGTCTGCGTGGCGGTGCGAACGTCGAATTGCAATTTCCAAGTGCGATCCCCGTGCACTTCACTACACCACAAGTCAATCGTCCCAATCTCGGTCAATTGACCGTGCAAGTGCACACCGACGGTCCCCGTTTCGCGGCGACTGCGTGTCCGCAAGACTGTGCGGATGGGTGGCAATTCGCGCATCTGTTCGCGGTCAACCGGGATCAACTCTCCAGGCCGATCTATTAATCGTGTACTCGAAACAAACAGCGGGAACTCTACGGGCTCCGCCACCAACAACTGAAAATCGCGATCCGACACGTCGAACACCTGCCCGGGCTCAGCACTGCCCGGCACCAGACACATTGCCACTGGCACGTCACTTTCAAACCCGATGTAATAGGACCGGGCCAAGCTTGCGGCAATGCGTACACCTTCGCCACGCCGGACCATCCCGTAATACGCCGCACCTCGTGCAACCGCCAAATGCAGCGCATCGCCATCCAATACCATGGGCTGCCAAGGGGATGGGCCTGCCGACCCAACAAACCACGTTGAGATCGCAGACAACAATTGCTGACGCAATACATCGGCCGCAAACACTCCACCATTGAACAACACGATGTCGGGCCTGGCCGGATCGTGACCATCGGCCACTTCGTCGGTGTGCATTCCCGCATGTCGATGCAGCGTCAGGAACGCACCCAAGTTGCGTGTCACTGCCGGATCCGTCGCATACGGCAAGCCAAACTCCTGAAATCCGGATTGGCGACTGCGTGGTTTTTGGTCGAGCCCATCGAGTGGAAAGAAACCGTCCAAGATCAATTGCTGGACTTCGTCTCGAGTTACTTCGCATTGCTTCGCGCCGCCAATCAAACGCGAACCGCTACCAGCTAGTGTCACAGTCCACGAATCCGGAGCGTTGTTCGACAGCAAGCCCTCCTTTAGCTGACGGCATTGTCGCACGAGCGCATCCCACTGCCGCGGCTCCAGTTTTCCGTCTGGCGACAACCGTTGTTCCAGGTGATGCGCCAACGTCAGATCCATATTGTCGCCACCCAAGATCAAATGTTCGCCGACGGCAACGCGGTGGAATTGGACCTTCCCGTCGTCCCCTTGCCGGACTCGGATCAACGTGAAATCGGACGTCCCACCGCCGATATCACATACGAGGATTTTCTGCCCAGGACTAACGTACGACTGCCACGCGTCGCGATGCTTATACACCCACGCATAGAACGCAGCTTGCGGTTCTTCAATCAAGATCACACGTGGCAGATTCGCTCGATGTGCTGCCGCCACCGTCAGTTCGCGCGCCACCTCATCGAACGACGCCGGCAGTGTCAGCACGACGTCTTGCCGATCGAGTGGAGAGTCTGGAAAACGGTAGTCCCACGCGCAGCGGATGTGGATCAAATACCGAGCACTCGCTTCTACCGGCGACAATTTCTCGGCATCCGCTGCGCCGTGCCAGGGCAAAAGATCGGCCATGCGATCGACCCCTGCATGACTGAGCCACGACTTGGCCGACGCAATCATCCTTCCCGCCGACGCTCCACCATAATCTCGGGCGAAATGCCCCACGGCGTATCGGGGCTCGTCGCTGCTCCATGGCAATCGCAAAGCAGCGCTCGGCAGTTCTTTATCTGCCGGTTGATAATGAAAGGACGGCAGCGTCGGCCGTGACTCAATCTCACCCGGCGCCACCAACTGCGGAATCTCGAACACACGCACGTGCCATGGTGTCTGGTGCGTGTCGACATAAGAAACGGCCGAATTCGTGGTCCCCAGATCAATTCCCACGACGTATCGGCTGGGGGCTTCGTCACCCAGCACATCTTGTTTGTGTAAATCGGACATACTTCCTATTCCGGATCGCGCACACTGAACTCCAGCTTCCACTTGCGGCCCGTCGCCGCATGCACACACCACAGTTCGAATACGCCTAACTCGGTGATATGCGACCGAAATCGCACGGGAACATAGCTGTCCGATTCGTCCTCTTCTGACGTCAACGTGGCCTCCAACGCATCGGTCTCGGCAAGCTCGCCCTCGACCCAGCGCTCCAACCGCAAGCCTGGCTGATCTTGCTTGCGCACCGAAGACGAAAAGAAGCGGAACTGCACCGGTTCGTCCAGTACTAATCCGATGTCGCCCGATGGCACGTCGACCTCTGTCCCTTCTTCCATACCAAACGGCACGACACACAGCGCGTGCAGCGGCCTGGGCGCACCAGGGATTGCCGGCCCAGAGGTTTCGATACCGACGTAATACGATCGCGACGTACCTCCGCGAATCCGCACACCCCGATGCTGTTTGGACCAACCGTAATACGCGGCACCGCGGGCAACGGCATAATCCAAATCGTGATCCCCTTCCAATACCTCCGTCGCGTCCCTGCCGCTGAACCAATGATGGAGCGTGTCGATCAATCGCTGCCTAAGCGATTCCGCCTTGAACACGCCGCCATTGAACAGCACTCGCGACGGGTGCACGGCCGTACCACCGTCACCGTGGGCCTGCAAAAACGCCGCCAAATGGCGCGTAACCGCGGTATCTGACTCGAAGGGCAGGCCAAGCTCCTGAAAGCCAGACGCTCGTTGCCGCTTCGGCACATCGGTCAAATTGCATTTGGGAAAGAAGCCATCCACCAGCAGTGCCTCGGTATTGGCTCTTGGCAAGTCAACCGTAACCGTGCCGCCAATGAGGCGACTGCCTCGACCGAGCACCGAGACCGGTTGCGATGCGGCCGCGTCTTTGCCAAGCAACTTTTCTTTGGCCGATCGGCATGCGTGCCAAAGAGACACAGACTGCCACGGATCGAGCTTCGTTCCCTTCTCGGCAAACAGTTCTGCCGCGTGATAGGCAATCGCCATATCCATATTGTCGCCACCCAGCAACAGATGATTGCCCACGGCTATCCGCTGTAGGACCATTTCACCCGACTCTTCGGCCACCTGGATCAAGGTAAAATCGGTTGTGCCGCCACCGACGTCGCATACCAGTATCGTGTCACCGATGGCGAGCCACTTGCGCCAAGACTGTTCGTGAGCGGAGATCCAGGCATAGACCGCTGCCTGTGGCTCTTCCAACAATACAAACGACTCCGGAAAACCCGCCGCGACCGCCGCCTCGCGTGTCAACTCGCGAGCCGCTGCGTCAAACGATGCCGGCACCGTCAGCACCACCGTCTGTTCAGCGAACGGAGCATCCGCATATTCGGCTTGCCATGTTGCGACCAAATGTTCCAGGTACCGCTGTGTCACTTGGACAGGCGACATTCTTTGATCGTTGCCAAGCTCCTGCGAGTTCCATGGCAAGATCGGCAGGCGACGATCAACGCGACTGTGACACAACCACGACTTTGCCGCCGCGATCGTGCGCTGCGGCGACTCAGCCCCTTTTTCTCGCGCATATGCCCCCACTACCGAATCGCCGTCGGTACTCCAAGGGACCGCCAAGGCATCACCCGCCCGGTCTGGCTCGGTCGCCACATACAAAAAGGAAGGCAACGCATTGCGCGATTCGATGGTGTTGGGCGCCACAACCTGCGGTATCGGCAACAACATCACTTCGGCCGTATCCAAACCCAGCGGCGCATAGGCGAGCACACTATTGGTAGTGCCCAAGTCGATACCAATTACGTATTTGGCGGTCACACAAGTCACCCTCTACCCAATCCGGTTATCGCAAATTCGCGCCAATCGTCTATCGTAATTCCACTTCCACAGGCGACACGACTTTGGCCGCATCGCCCTTGCCGTTCCAAATCGGAATCTCACAACGGCTGGCCAACCAACCGGGATGCACCAACGATCCGCGATACGGCGGTGAGCCACTCACCTGCCCCGTCAACCGCACACGTCCGGCTGCTATGTCCTCTTCCGTCGCATCCCAGTCACTCCCCTCCTCCGCGCTGGCCAGAGGCTGCAATCCAAACATACGCTCCAGGACTTGTGCGACGTTGCGCAATACATCTCGTGCCGCCGCGCCGATCTGCTGATCGCTGAAGCTATCCAACGGTTCTTGCACGATGTCCACCAATCGGGCTTCTCGCTGCAGCGCCGCCAACAGCGTCAGCGCGTCACTTCGCCCACCAACGGGCTTAGCCTTCGACGCCGGAGCTGCCGAGGCGGCCGCTTGCGGCTCAGGGGCCGGCACCGCCGGGCGCGCACCTTCCGACTCCGGCCCACTCAACGCTACTCGGACTCGATCCGCCGTAGCTCCACTGAAGAGCGTCGCAAAAAACGCTCGAATCGCCAGGAACAGCCGCATCAGATCATTTCTCCGTACTGCGTGCCATACGTAATTACATTGCATTTTCCCTTCATTAGAACGGATTTCTGCTTCTTCCGGGAGGCCGGCTTCGCCGTCGCTTGACCACGCGACTCGCATCTGCGAAATTTGCGATCAAAGCACCTCGGACCTCTTCCTGAAATCAACGCGAACAACCTAACGACCTAAGGGTTTTTTCGATGCGAGTCCTTTTGACAACGTTAGTTATCACTCTCGCCACATGGGTTGCTCTACCGGGCGGCACAACGCATGCCGCAAATCGCCCCAATATTATCTTCGTCATGGCCGACGACTTGGGCTACGGCGACCTTGGTTGTTACGGCCAGACCACGTTGGCCACACCCCACATCGATGCGTTGGCTCGCGACGGATTGCGGTTCACGGACTTTTATGCCGGCTGTACCGTCTGCCGCCCGTCGCGCCTGGTCCTATGGACGGGACAACATACGGGTCACACCGCGATCAGCTCCAATGCCAGCTATGTCTTCAAGCCACAA
This sequence comes from Planctomycetales bacterium, assembly GCA_020426865.1. GTDB lineage: Bacteria > Planctomycetota > Planctomycetia > Pirellulales > Pirellulaceae > JAGQPD01. The sequence goes on along the minus strand of JAGQPD010000316.1, from coordinate 1,519 downwards.
GATGTCACGATCGCTGAATTGCTCAAACAGGCCGGATACGCTACGGGCGGCGTCGGCAAATGGGCCATGGGCAATCCGGGCAACTCGGGGCATCCCAACGACAACGGCTTCGATCTCTGGATGGGTTACCTCGATCAGTGCGAGGCCCACAAGTACTATCCGACACATCTTTGGCGCAATCGCGAAAAGTTTCCATTGCCGGGCAATGTGCTCAGCACGGATCCAGCCGCCCGCGGCCGGGTCGCCATCGAGCGGGTTACCTACTCGCACGACGTGATGACCGAACAGGCATTCGACTTCATTCGACAACATGCGGGCAGAACGCCATTCTTAATGCATATGCATTGGACTGTACCTCACGTCAATAACGAAGGAGCTCGGATTACCGGCAATGGCTTGGAAGTCCCCGATGTCGGCCCATACGGCGATCGTGACTGGCCAGACAATGAGAAGGGTTTTGCGGGCATGATCCATCGACTCGATCATGACATGGGGCGATTGATCGACCTTCTGCGTGAATTGAAGATCGACAACAACACGCTCGTCTTTTTCACCTCCGACAATGGTGCCCATCACGAAGGGCACGATCACGAGTTTTTCAACTCCAATGGCGAACTGCGAGGCTACAAGCGAGACCTCTACGAAGGGGGTATACGCGTACCGATGATCGCCTGGTGGCCCGGACACGTCGCACCCAACACGACGTGCAACACACCGTTGGCGTTCTGGGATGTGATGCCCACCTTTTGCGAACTGGCCGGTACCGAACCGGCGGCCAACACCGATGGCATTTCGTTCGTAGCGGCACTCAACGGTCAACCTCAACCGGACCACGAATACCTGTTCTGGAAGTTCCAGCAAAAAACCGCCGTCCGCATGGGAAAATGGAAAGGAGTGCGACTGGGAAATGACCGCCCGTGGGAATTGTATGACCTGGAGAATGACGTTTCCGAGTCGACGAGTATCGCTCGTCAGCATTCGGATGTCGTAGAGAAGATCGACCGTGCGGTGTTGATTGCAAACAAAACAACGTCCGCCACGGAGTGACGAGGGGAACGCTTTTCGGAATCGAACTTGCTGTCCCACCTAGCCGCAGTGATCGTGCCATTGTCAAATCGCACCGTTCAGCAACGTGGGTTCATGGCTTGACTCGTCCGAGTCGAGAATCGATTGCTGCTGGATCACTACATCAATCCAAGATTGCGACCACGTCTACACGCTCTCCACAAACCAGATAGTAGATCGCGGAAGGGAAAAGTTCTGACAGTGATCGGTGGAAACCCTGGTATTGTTCATGAATGCCACCGGTCGATTGGAGTTTCTCGATATCTTGTCGCAGGCATTTCAGAAAATACTGATCCAGGTCAGCAGATTGCTCATTGTAGAAAATGGCACCGTCAACGAGATCATCAAGTGCCTCATCCCTGAGTTCGACGCGCATTCAATCGCTCCCTGACATCATCGAAGGCAGCATCGATTGGAAGTCTAGGCAAGCTACTCACGTTCCGCACCCGAAAAC
>JAGQPD010000315.1 GCA_020426865.1 Planctomycetales bacterium | reverse complement strand
GCTGATACGGCTTGACGCTGGGCCCACCCACCTGCCGATTCAAGATCCCGGCAATCGATAGCGCCCCGTCCCGTATCATCTCCGCGTCCCAACGATATCGATTTGCCCTCCCACACAACGTGTTGTTGGGATCCCGGTTGGGCGTCTCTAGCGAAACATGCGACGATTGCTGGTACGTGGCCGACATCACTATCGTCTTTTCCAACGCCCGGTGGTTCCAGCCATTGTCAACCAGCTCCGAGGCCAACCAATCGAGCAACCGCGGATTCGATGGCGCGGCACCCCGCACGCCAAAATCCCCAGTTGTACTCACGATTCCGGCCCCCGTCAGTTCACTCCAAAGGCGATTCACGATCACACGTGCGGTCAACGGATGAGTGGGATCGGTAAGCCACCTTGCCAGCATCAATCGATCGACCGTGCCATGCGTGGGTAACTGCGGCAAGACCGACGGCACGTCCCGACCGACGCGTTCACCAGGCTGGTCGTATCGCCCGCGAATCAATACGTGTGACGGGCGAGGTTGAGCCACTTCTTCCATCACCAACGTCGTAGCAACATTGTCGCGCCAGAGTTGCTCGCGACGACGATTCGTTCGACGAAGCTCGCGCTGCAACTGCAGGTAGGTCGGATCCACCACCTGATAGTAATGTTCCCGTAGCTGTTCCTCTTGCCCACTGGTAAGTTGGTTCGCTGGCATCTCGAATAGCTCACGCAATACGTCGCGTCCAGCAAGCGAACCAATTTCCCCTTCCGGTAACACTCGATCGTACAGCTGCGCTTCGTCAATGCAGATGGATGCCGCGTCGTCGGCAGTAACGGGCCCGATCCTCAAAAGTCCATCTTTGTCAATTGATCCGGCAATCAGTTCCGCAGACGCCTGTAATTTCGCCGACTCGCCGTTGACATACGCGTTGACTCCCGCGGACTTCTCACGGCCATCGCATGTAACACACAGATGCCACCATCTATCGACCGGTAGTCGTTCGGCGGTGACCAGTCGCATCGTGATGTTTTCCATCCTGTTCGTCAACATCACGACGATGCGTCCATCCAGCCATTGTAGCTGGAATCCACTTCGCCCATCGGCGTCCAACTTGCTTAGCAATGTCGCGTCCATGCGCTTCGTTTCGTGACCGGCGTTCACCCGCACCCAGCAACACCAACTCATCGGGCCGCCAACGTCTCGAACAAGTGACGTCCCTGCGTTTGTCCATTGCAAAACGCTACCATGGCTCAGCTTTACCGCTTCGCCGTAACGCCCTGGCACGGATTCGGTTGCTCCGAACACTCGAGGCAATTCCGCGTACCGAGATCGGTCGCTGCGTTGAGGGTGCTCGATGGCAACGGTTTCCCTGGATTCGTCGTTGGCTGCATCGGCAGAGTAGCGAAACACGAGCCCAACGGGCGGGGCAGGGGGGCGGGACGCCTCGGATCGACCATTCTCCAACCACTGCCGAAAGCCCGTTTCGTCGGCAGCAATTCGCACGGACTGCAGCTGTTTTAGGTTCGCGACCTCGGCGTCCAATTTGGCCAATTGTTCGCTTATCTCGTCAGGCAACACTTCGATTACCGGTGGATAACGGGCCGCGTCGCCGTCGAGCGCCTCTTCAGCCGAGCTATTGAAAAACGCGTAGAGTTCATAGAACTCC
>JAGQPD010000314.1 GCA_020426865.1 Planctomycetales bacterium | reverse complement strand
AAAAAGTGGTTCTCGACGCACGAGCTTGTCCAGCGTTTCCTTCAATTCCCGCGGATCATCCTCCGCGCAGATCCACAGCAACGTCTCTGCGACCGCTTGACTCAGCGGCAGACGACACTCGAAATCCAAGGAGTCAACAACAGGAAGGTGGCTGATCGACATCGACTGAAAACCCGCCCCAACGTTCCATGGCTGTCCCAGCCGTCAATTTTCCATGGCGGTCCCGGCCGTCAACACATCACCCCCAGCCACCTCGACTATCACTAGAATGTCAGGAGTTGGTCCGGCTCATCCCTGGGCGGTGGCAGCCCCACCGCTAGATCGGGCGGGGATGCCCGGCGCTGATGACATCCACCATTAAATTGATTGCGGGGTAGTTGCCGATGGAATCGTTTCGATATCGAGCAATTGGCAAACTCGTTCAAGCAGTTTTTCGACTGAGAACGGTTTTTGCATGAAGTCATTCGCTCCGGCCAGCAGCAGATCGTTGATCTTGTCGGACTCGACCATCCCCGAGATGCAGATGATTCGAACATCGTCCAACGCGGGATCGCATCGAACCCGCTGACACACTTCCTTGCCATTGATATCAGGGAGCATCACGTCGAGGACCACGATGTCGGGGCGAAGCTCATGAACGAGCATCCCGGCATCAAACCCATTGTTCGTGGTCCGTACGTCGAATCGCGAGTCCCGTTCGAAGACATCGGCCATCAGTTCGACGAGTTCTTCGTCATCGTCGACGATCAGCACCTTCCGCCGCCCGTCTTCCAGAGCGTCGGTGGGAATGCCGTTATCCTTCATGAACGCGAACAGATGATCGCGCGGAATCCGGCGGAACTTACTGCCGGGCACCCGAAAACCCTTTAGCTGCCCCGAATCGAAACAACGGATAATGGTTTGCTGACTAACCTTACAGATCTTCGCAGCTTCGCCCGTCGTAAATACAGTCTTCATAGTTTGACCACCCTTCCCTAGCCCTTCCCTAGCCGAAGACTGAAACCTAGTAGAGAGACTCCAAGGTTCCCAGAAGTGGGGCCCCAGCGTCTTCGGCCCTCCATAGGCCTAATTGTGTGCGGTTGGTTCTCCATCGCTGGTTCTCCATACCGCGCGGTACCCGTAGACCCCTTAGCCTACGGCAACCCACGTAAACTCCAAATTCGTCCAAGTTCGCGTTTCCGGCCGCGTCTTCCAGCTTTACCGAAATTGCCAACTGCTCCCGAATTATATCGATCGCCAATTTCAAGTCAAGATCGAAGTTATCGGCGCAAGTCGTTATGGAGCCGATAGTTGCGCAACGACCACCGATCGCCCGGAATTTATATTTCGCCACGCTTGCTCGATTTCGTTATATTCTCTGCCTCTCCCAGAGTAACGTCGTGGCACATCGAGCGTTGCGGCGAATCGCAAGATTATCGGAATTGCTGAAAAAAAGACTAGGACGCCGAGCGGCCATAGCGACCTTCCAGATACGCCATCAGCAGGGCGATATCGCTGGGAGTAATCCCACTGATCCGGCCGGCCTGAGCCAGGGTGGTCGGTTGGACGCGTGAGAGTTTTTCGCGAGCTTCGGCGCGGAGATGAGGCAGGGTCGCGTAATCCAAGGGCGCTGGAATGCGTTTGTCCGAAAGTCGCTGTTGTCGTGCAATCGCCACCTCTTGGCGTGCAACGTATCCTTCGTACTTGAGGTCGTGGACCACTTGTTCAGCAACCTGAGCGGGTACGTCGGTCAACTGCGGCGCGACGGCAAGGACATCTTGCCACTGAACCTCTGGCCGAAGGAGGAATTTTGCCAGGGTGACCTCGCCCGTTCGGTTGTCCTTGAGAAACTGGATCGTGTGCTGGATCTGTGTTTCCTTCGCTTGCCATCGCGCGGTCCGATCGTCGGGCACCAGGCCAATGTCACTGGCCAGTGGGGTCAACCGCCGGTCGGCATTGTCGTGGCGTAGTGTCAGTCGATATTCCGCGCGGCTAGTAAACATCCGGTAGGGTTCGTCGACGCCGCACGTTACCAGATCGTCGATCAATACGCCGATGTAGGCCTGGTCACGTCGCAAGACCACCGGTTCGCGATCCTGCAGCATCCGAGCGGCATTGGTGCCAGCCATCAAACCTTGAGCGGCGGCTTCTTCGTACCCCGTTGTGCCATTAATCTGTCCTGCAAAGAATAGCCCGTCGACGCGTTTCGTCTGCAGCGACGGCCACAATTGAGTGGGCGGCGCGAAATCATATTCCACAGCGTAGCCGTAACGCATGATCTGTGCCCGTTCCAGCCCGGGCACCATCCGCAGAATCTTGTCTTGCACATCGCGAGGCAGGCTAGTCGAAATTCCATTCACATAGAATTCTTGCGTCTGCCTCCCTTCCGGCTCAAGAAATAACTGATGCTGTGTTTTGTCCGAGAATCGCACGACTTTGTCTTCGATCGACGGACAGTAGC
>JAGQPD010000313.1 GCA_020426865.1 Planctomycetales bacterium | reverse complement strand
TTTGTCTTCCAGTTTTACAATCTGGTTCCCACGCTCAATGCCGAAGAAAACGTTGCGGTGGCGACGGAGATCAGTCGCACTCCGATGGAGCCCGGCGAGGCGTTGAAATTGGTGGGCCTGGAGCATCGCATCGATCATTTTCCGGCACAATTGTCGGGCGGTGAGCAGCAGCGGGTGGCGATTGCGCGGGCGGTGGCCAAGAGCCCGGCGGTGCTGTTGTGCGACGAGCCGACTGGGGCATTGGATCTCGTTACGGGACGGATGATCTTGCAAGCGCTGGTCGAGTTGAATGCCAAGTTGGAAATGACGATCATCATCATCACGCACAACGAGGCGATTTCGGGGATCAGCCATCGCGTAGTGCGAATCGGATCGGGAACGATCGCCGAAGATATTCGCAATCGCGACCGGATTTCGGCCGGCGAGGTGACGTGGTGACGGTACTAGACCGCAAATTGACGAGAGATCTTCACGCCGCTCGCACTCGGTTGGCCGGCATCGTCGTTGTGGTTGCGATTGGCATCTCGATCTTTGTCAGCTTTGTGTCACTTTATGCGAACCTCGAATTGTCTCGCAAGTGGTTCTATGCTGAATGTCGGATGGCGGATTTTTGGGTCCAAACCGAACGGATACCGCTGACAGAAGTTAACGAGCTGAAGAACATCCATGGAATCAGCGAATTGCGGCCGCGGTTAGTTCAACCATTGACGGTCGATATCGCCGACGTCGAGAAGCCGATCGCGGGGCAGCTGGTGTCTTTACCGGCGCATCCGACACCCGTGATCAACAACATCGTTTTGAAGCGTGGCAGCTACTTCACGGGACTACGACGTGAAGAGACCATACTGAATGATTCATTCGCGCGCGCCCGGGGGCTGGAACCGGGGGATCGTATTCACATTCTCATCAATGATCGGCAACAGGAATTGGTGTTGGTGGGGACGGCGGCCAGTTCGGAATTCGTGTTCACGTTGGCGCCGGGATCGGTCATCCCTGACAAATCAAGCTTTGCGATTCTCTACGTCACGGAAGATTTCGCGGCGGAGATCATGGATTACGAAGGATCGGCCAATGAAATCGTCGGGCTCTTGGCTCCGGAGTATCGCGAGCGACCGGAGAAGGTATTGCAGGAATTGGAGCGGCGTCTGGAACCTTACGGGGAACCGACGGTCATTCCTGCCAAGGATCAGCTTTCAACCGCTCAAGTGGCCGGGGCAATCCAGGGGCTTCAAGCCGCATCGTTTATCATGCCCCCCATCTTCTTGGGCTCGGCGACGCTGATTCTCGATGTCTTGATGAAACGCATTGTCGAGCAGCAGCGGACGGTGGTGGGAACGTTAAAAGCCCTGGGGTATGGCAATGCGACACTGGTATGGCATTTCTTGAAGTTTGGTGCGTTGGTCGGGCTGCTGGGTGGTGCATTGGGTGCACCGCTGGGATATTTCCTCACCGGGGGGCTGATCTACATGATGGGGCAGTTCCTGGAGTTTCCGACGTTCGTCAACCGGCCGTACCCGATCGTCATTCTGACAAGTCTGGGGCTAAGCATTCTCTTCGCGTTATTGGGTACGCTTCGGGGCTTGTTGGCGGTGTTGCGATTGACGCCGGCCGAGGCGATGCGGCCGAAGCCCCCTACGGCCGGGCGCCACGTCTGGCTCGAACGATGGCGTTGGCTGTGGCGGCGTTTCGGCTTTCGTTGGCAAATGGTTTTCCGCGGCATTGCCCGACACAAGACTCGCGCGTTCACGGGTATCTTCTGTTCGATGGTCGGCACCGCGTTGATCTATACGGTACTGGCACGCACCGACTCAACCAATTACATGATCGACTTCACATTCGACAAGATGCTGGTAAGCGACATCGAGATCTCGCTGCAGGGTGAAGTGGACCACGCGGCCTTTTTTGAGCTTCGGGGACTTCCGGGAATCGATTACGCCGAACCTGTCTTGAATGTCCCTTGCACGGTCCACTACGGCCGCCAGAAAAAGAACACAGCGGTTCAGGGAATCGTCCCGTACGCCCGGCTGACCGTACCGCGGGACGCCGACGGAAACGTCGTGCAAATCCCGGAAGCGGGTGTCATCCTAACTAGCTACCTGGCGGAATCGTTGGGTGCCCGGGCCGGTGACACCGTGGTGATGATCCCCAAACGAGGCGCGAGCGAACCAATTCGCATGCCGGTTATCCGCGTGGTCGAAAGTTACGTCGGCAGTGCCGCTTACGCTGACTGGAGTTATTTGAATCGACTGGTCGGAGAGGACGCGGCATTGAATCAAGTACAAACACTGGTCAATCCTCGCGAGATTAGTAACCTATATACGTCTCTCAAGAACATGCCGAAACTGCGCGGTTTCAGTTCGCTGCGCGACCAGAAGCAGCAGTTCGAAGATCTGATGCTAACCATTTGGGTGGCGAACAGCACGCAGATCCTGTTTGCCGGGCTGTTATTCGTCGCCAGCGTACTGACGGCATCGTTGGTATCTCTTGCCGAGCGTCGACAGGAGATTGCCACATTGCTCGTCCTCGGTTATCGTCACACGGAAATTGCGATGCTATTCTTGCGAGAGAGCCTCCTCGTCAGTGCCTGCGGCATGATCTTGGGATTTCCGTTAGGTGTATGGTTTACGATAGTGGGAATTGAATTGGACAAATCGGAACAGCTTCAGTTTCCTTACGTCGCTAGCGTATCCAGCTGCGTCTACACGGTCGCATGGGGAGCCATCTTTACGCTAGTCGCCAACATTCCAGTGTATCGGGCGATTATCAAAATGAACTGGCTCGACGCCCTGAACGTGAGAGAGTAAATGAAAAAGCGCTATTGGTCGATCGCATTACTGCTGATTGTTGCGGTCTTCATCTGGATCTGGATGGCACCCCGGGGCGTACCCGTGGACGTCGCGGTCGCTCGACGCGGCGTGATACGCGAGTACGTCGAGGAGCGTGCGAAAACACGACTGCCAGACATTTACGAGATTACCATGCCCTTAAATGGTCGTATCCTACCGATTACGCTCCGCGAAGGGGACCGCGTGACCTCGGGTGAAGTTGTCGCCAGGATGGACACGGAAGAACTGGAAGAAGATCTCCTGCGGATCGGTAAGCAGGTCGAAGTGGCGCAGCGCACGCTCGACAATCACGACCGCAGCCTGGAACAGAGCGAGCAAACGATGATTGCCAGCAAGGCCCGCATGGATAACTCGGAGAGCCAGTCCGCACGAATGACTCGACTGGCCCAACAAAACGCACGCAGCGAATCGGAACGAGACAACGCGGAGGTCAAGCTAGTGGAAGATCGCGTCGAATATCGCAAGGACGTGTTGGAGGACGCCAAACTGCGGACGAATCGTGGCAACGCGGAACTCAACTACGAGGAACTGGTATCCCGCAAACGTGAGGCACAAAGCCGTTTGGACAAAGCAACGATTCGCAGTCCGGTCGACGGGATCGTGTTGCAGCGACAGACGGCAAACGAACGTTGGCTGCCGGCCGGTACGTTGTTACTGCAGGTGGGAAGTCTCGACGAATTAGAGGTCGAAGCGGAGATCCTCACGCAGGACGTCGTGCGGATCAATGTGGGAGACACGGTAGATATCGAAGGCCCGGCAATCGGCCCACACCCAGTGGCAGGTCGCGTCACTCGTATCTATCCGCAAGGTTTCACCAAACGCTCATCACTCGGTGTTGAACAACAGCGAGTACTGGTTGTCGTCGCATTCGCGAAGGACGTATTGAATCAACTAGGCCGCGAAGGTCGTGAACTGGGGGCGGACTTCCGCGTTCGAGTGCGGATCTACACTGAGAGCAAGGAGGCGACGATTGTAGTTCCGCGAGCGGCCGTATTCCGTAGCGCCAGTGGCGAGTGGCAAAGCTATGTGGTACATGACAAGATACTTGAACTGCGGGACATAGTGGTAGGCCTGCAAAACGACTTCGACGTCGAAATCGTCTCCGGAATTCGCGAAGGCGAACAGCTGGTCGTGGCACCTGAGGCCAGTCTGCGCAAGGGAAACCGCGTGACCGCGCGTCCATTGCCGCAAGAAGGGCAGGCTGCACCCTAAGCATGAACCAGCGGTTGGATCGATGGATGGGAACTGTCGTGCGTTAGTTCGGCAACCAGCGCGACCAGTTTTTCGCGATCGATGGGCTTGGCCGCATAGTCGGTGCAACCAGCTTCCAGACATCGCTCACGCTCGCCGCCCATCGCGTGTGCTGTCAATGCCACGATCGGCAGGCGACACCCCTTGTCGCGCAGCACTCGTGTCGCGGAATAACCATCCATTTCGGGCATTTGCATGTCGGTAAGAATCAGATCGAACGGTAGTTCCTCCAGAAGTTGCCCGTCGACAGAGCCGCCAACGGTACACGCTTCGACGGCTAAACGTCCGTTGTCCACGACGGTGACTTCGGCACCTGCCTTTCGCAGAACAAAGGCGATCAGTCGCTGGTTGTCTGGGCCATCTTCCGCCAACAGCAGTTTGCGGCCGGACAGGCACGTCGATTTCTCCTGCCGTGAGGAACCATCGGCCGGCCGCGATCCTTTCGGACTGTCGCTCGCACCACTATCTGGCCAAAGCACTTTCGTATTGTTGTCTACGGGAAAGCGAACCGTCAGCACAAATTCGCTTCCGACACCGGGGCGACTCGTCACGCGCAGATCGCCGCCGAGCATTTTGGCGAGCCGACGAGAGATCATTAGCCCCAGCCCTGTGCCACCAAAACGTCGCGTCGTCGAGCTGTCTGCCTGAGCAAAGGCATGGAACAACCGCGACAGTTGTGCTTCGTTCATGCCGATTCCCGTATCGACAACCGTGAAAGTGATTACTCCCTCACCGTCATCGTCGATTTGCGAACTGACCTTGATCCTGACCTCGCCGATGTCCGTGAACTTAATAGCGTTTCCGACGAGGTTGATGAGTATTTGTCGCAGCCGAACCGGGTCGCAGGGAATGGTTTCTGGGATTGCACTTGCGCACTCCGCCTTTAAACAAATGTTCTTTCCGGCTGCTCGAACGGCGTTGATCGAAAGGACTTCTTCGACAATCTGCCACGGGTTCGTGTCGATCCGTTCAAACGCCATCTTGCCGGCCTCGATCTTTGAAAGATCGAGAATGTCGTTGATGATCGCGAGCAGCG
>JAGQPD010000312.1 GCA_020426865.1 Planctomycetales bacterium | reverse complement strand
GCCCGACGATCCCAATAAACTCGCGGGGTCAATCGACTGTGTTCCGGTACGTCGGTCGTGTACTCGTTCCACGCCATGACCGACAATCGAGTTTTGTTTCCTGCCATTGCGGCAAGTACATCCGGGCGGTTGCCCAACATCTGTCGCACAATCCATGCGGCTTCCAACATCGCATAGTCCGACACCTTGCGCGATCCCACCACCGGAAGTCCGCCAACACCGACATACTTTTCATAGTGCTCGCTCAACGAAAGCGACTCGCGGATTTCCGCCGGTACCGGGCCCACTTCGTCCCCCGCCGCCCTCTTGCACGTCACCGCAATAACGGCCACCATGAGTAAGGCCACTCGCGCACCGTAAGCCGATCGTTGATTTGCTGCCATCGATCTCATAACCTGTTGACCGTACCTGTTATCCAACCCTCAATCGCAACCTGGCCCTGACCCCGGCATTGACAATGACATTGACAATGACAATGACGTTGACCCCGGCGTGGTCTTTCGGACGATCACGTCCTTGGCCTTTGCCTGGCATTAGAAGTCAAAGCAACGTCGATCACAAGGCTATCGATTCTCCGCGGGCGAGATGGCAACCCCGTGGTCGCGAACTCATTCTCAACGAGGATACCCACGATGAACTCCTGTTTCAAAACGCTCCTGGCCTATTGCAATCAAGGCCAATCCCAACGCTGGCCTGTTGTCAGTTGGCCCGTGATCGGCTGTGGTTTGATCCTAATGACATCCGTCGCCGCACAGGAATCCGGCAAGGAGCTTGTGGGGTTCGATGATCAAGGCCATGGTTTTACGCCGGTCAATCAAATCTTGACCCCAGTGGGACGGCAGATTGAACTTCCTCGGATGCGACCGCAGGCAGTGGCCCTTTCACCAGACGGAAAGGTGTTGGTGGTGGCGGGCAAAACTAGCGAATTGGTAGCGATTGACCCAACCAGTGGCGAAATACGTCAGCGAGTCGCTTTGCCCAGCGACGACCAGCGCACGCCAGTGTCCGAACCAGCGTCAGAGAACATCCTCAAACCGGATCAGCAGGGGCAGCTAAGCTATACCGGTCTGATTTTTGCCCCGGATGGTCGACGAATCTACATGAGCAACGTCGATGGCTCGATTAAGGTCTTTGCCGTGGCCGAAGATGGTGCGGTTTCGCCGTCCCATTCCTGGCCCCTTCCCCCGGCCAATGCCCCGCGACGCGAGGCGGAAATCCCCAGTGGCCTGGCCACCAGTGTCGACGGTACACGATTGTTCGTCTGCGGCAATCTTTCCAATCGACTCATTGAAATCGATACCACCGACGGCAACGTTCTCCGCACCGCGGATGTTGGCGTGGCCCCCTACGACGTTGTTCTTGCGCGCGGAAAGGCGTACGTCAGCAACTGGGGTGGGGGACGCCCGCAACCCGGTGATTTGACTGGCCCCGCCGGTCGTGGAACGGAAGTTCGAGTCGATCCGGTGCGGTTTATCGCCAGTGAAGGATCGGTCACGGTGATCGATCTGAATACATTCACTACCGTAACAGAATTGACGACCGGGCTACACGCAAGCGGCCTGGCCGCTTCCCCCGATGGACACTACGTTGTTTGTGCCAACGCCGGTAGTGACCATCTGAGTGTGATCGACACGCGGACGAACAAGGTCGCCAGAACGATTTGGACCAAGCCCAATCCCTCCGATCTGCTGGGGGCGGCTCCCAATGCGTTGCGATTTAGTCAATCCGGTGATCGTCTCTATGTGGCGAACGGGTCGCAAAATGCCATCGCTGTTATGGAATTCGACGCCGATGAACTTGAAGACTGCGAATTGGATGGGATGATCCCCGTCGGTTGGTACCCCGGAGCGTTGACGATTGATGAGCGGCGACAGAACCTGATCGTTGCGAACATCAAAGGTCTGGCGCGCGAACCGCGCGAAGATGGCGACCGAAAAGGTTTTAATACGCATCATTACTGGGGAACGGTATCGTTGGTCCCAATTCCGTCCGATGCCGACCTTCCGCCACTCTCACATATGGTACAACGCAATCTGCGATATCCCCGCATCGTCGACGCCTTACAGAAGCCGCGACCGAATCAACCGCCGAGGGCGATACCGGAACGAATTGGTGAGCCAAGCAAGATCAAGCACGTTGTGTATATCATTAAGGAGAATCGGACCTACGACCAGGTCTTTGGGTCGCTCGAGATCGGCAATGGCGATCCCACGCTGTGCGTTTATGGCGAACAGGTCACGCCCAATCACCACAAATTGGCCAGAGATTTCGTGTTGCTTGACAACACCTACTGCGCCGGTATTCTCAGCGCCGACGGCCATCAATGGAGTACGACCGCCTTCAGTACCGACTATATGGAAAAAAGCTTTGCCGGATTCCCTCGCAGTTATCCCGACGGCATGGGAATTGATGAAAACGATGCACTGGCGTATTCTCCGGCCGGCTTCATCTGGGACCATGCCGTCAGCCACAAGATCGCCATTCGCAACTATGGCGAATTCATGGCACCGTCGGTTCGATGGAAGGACGCTAATCGCAATAGCGAACCGGACTTCACCGCCTGCTATCGCGCTTGGCGTGATAAAACCGACGACGTGATCTTCGAATCGTGGCATTCGGTCGATAGCCTTAAAGCATTCTCGCCTACGAAGTACGTTGGTTGGGAAATGAGCGTGCCCGACCAATATCGTGCGGACTTTGTCTTGGAGGAGTTGCGCCAGTTCGAAGCGCGGGGTGAATTTCCGCAACTGGTCCTGATCTGCCTTCCCAACGATCATACCAGTGGCACGAAACCAAAGTGCCCTACGCCGGCCGCATGCATGGCCGACAACGACCTGGCGTTCGGTCGGATCGTCGAAGCACTATCACATTCGAAGTTCTGGCCCGAGATGGCCGTGTTTGCTATCGAAGACGATCCCCAAAACGGATGGGACCATGTCACCGGTTACCGAACCATTGCGTTCGTCGCCAGTCCGTACGCCAAACGCGGCGAACTAATCAGCACACATTACAATACCACAAGCGTGCTAAGAACGATTGAGCAGATCCTGGGGATGCCGCCGATGAACCAGTTCGATGCCAGTGCAGTGCCGATGTTCGATTGCTTTGTCGATCAGCCCAATCTCATGCCGTTCGACGCGCTGGCAGCCAATATCCCGCTTGATCAGATGAACCCCGATCCAACCGCCATCATCGATCCTGTGCTACGCGAAGACGCAATGGTGTCTGCATCATTGAATTTTCGCGAGGTCGACCGAGCACCCGAAGATGTTTTGAACCGTATTCTGTGGCGAGCCGCCAAAGGGACTTCGGTCCCGTATCCGGAATGGGCGGTGACTCTTGTCGAGGACGACGACGACGATGAGCACCGCCCCGAATAATTGCGGCCCAAGCGTTGGAAACTCGTGCCGCGGCTATCGTTTTTCGAGTACCTTACTTCTTCTGCGTCACGTCGTAGTTGATCACCTGCGTTCCCGGGACGACTTCGTACTGAATCTCTGAATTGTCGTTGAATTTGGCATCAATCGACTCGTCCATCAGATCCTTAATGGGACTATCGGGCGTGTTATACAATTTCTTCTGTCCGGTAACTTTGGGGATGCGAATCTCGACTCGTTTCATCCCCACCTTGGACTCAAATTCGAATTTGCCGTCAGCGATCTCTCCTCCCGACGTGCTACCCTTACCGTCGACCGGTATGAACGAAATATATCCGTTACGCTCAGGCTTGGCGCCGTTAACCGTGACTTCTCCCGTCACGATCCCTTTGGTCTTATCCACACAACCAGCAGCCAACAGCGACATGACCGCAAACACAACTAAACAACGATGATGCATTGTTGAGAGATCCCCATCTGTGACTTTGGTGATTCGAAGTGGCACGTGGCCGTAGGTGTTTCTCGTGCCGAAATTATAACGGACTGTCGTTCACTTCGGCACCATCCATCGACCCCAGAGCCTGCCAGGTGACTAAGTCGACATCGCTGTTGACAAAACGTCCCGAGCCATCGCAGTACAAGACTTCGACGCCACCGGGATGACGGCTACGAGCTGCCGTGACTTGCTTGTTCCCTGCACCGGCAACAGCTGGCATCGTGGGATCGCCGGTGGGTTGAAACCAACCACTTTCAATCACGTCCGGAGCCGACGTGTTGGGAGTCAGCAGCGTGTGGAAGCGAAATACTCCGTCGTCGTTTTGAATGTCACCACGCCAATCATTGTCTTGTTCACTCCACGCCTTTAACACTTCCGACATCATCAACGTCTTCGACGTGCCGTCGGTCATGTGCTTGAAGTTGGTGATGCGCGGATTTCGTCGGTCACCTCGGATATGGGAAAACGGAGCGATCCCTACGGGTTCGACGACCTGGCCGTAGGTGGCATTGCCCCAATTCACAACGTAATTGCCACGGCGCCGTTGGTAGTTACCGACCGTTTGGTCCGCTCCCTGGTCACTCGGACAATAGTAGGTTGGCACGAACTTGCCCGTCAGGCCATTGAGCGTTCCGCCGATCGTCCCCGGTGGCACGTAGAATGGCTTGTCCATGTCGTTTGCGGATGCGAGTGATGTCTCTTCAATGAACGGCCACAGGTGCATCACGAAGGTCTGGCGCGGGTTGCTTCGTGAGCCGATCGGCAGGTTATCATACGTCGAATGATACGTGTGCATGGAAATGCCCCATTGCTTGAGGTTATTCAAGCACTGGGTCCGCCGTGCGGCCTCTCGTGCCGCATTCACTGCCGGCAACAACAACGCAACCAAAAGACCAATAATGGCAATGACCACCAGCAGCTCGACGAGCGTGAAACCAATCCGACGTTTGACTTGTGACATGTGTTTGATTCCCGTTTGATAAGATATGTGGCTGTCCACATCGAAGAAGTAGTAAAGACTTATCGTCTGATTATAAAAAACAAATTCTTGCCGCTCAATGATATTGTCCCAAACCAGGGTAAATCACAGTTATTCTATTGCCGCAAAAATCGTCCTGTTCCCTTCATGCCGATGTCCCACCCATCCACCTGGGATAATCCGACAAACCGGCCGCCGACCGCCTGAAATGCGAAAAGACCCCTTTGGCCGACATAGCGGCAGCGCACAACATAGGGCCCCGTTTGGCTCAAATCAAGTGCGCCCAACTTTCTTTCGGCGTTACGGCTGCCATCAAAGCTACTCAGGGTGCGTCCACCGTGTGGCCAGTCTACGGTGCTCGAAGCGACGACAAATATTCGATCAAGTCCACCAGCTCTTGCTCGTCCAGATTTTCCGTGACCCCCGACGGCATCAACGACGTCGCCAGCTTCTGCCGCGATTCAATGTCGCTAGTACGATAACGAGTGACGACGTCCTCGGACGACTTCATCACAATCTCGTCGGGTGTCTCGCTGACAATCAAGCCCGTGGCCTGCACCCCGTTTTTCAATTCCAGCAGATGTGTCTCGTATCCGAAGGAGACACCCGCGCTGGGGTCCAGGATCGAGAGGTAAAGGCCGTCTTTACCCAACTTTGTCCCGATCTCCGTCAATTTGGGCCCGACTTCCTTTCCTTTGTCGCCCACCTGATGGCACTTGCCGCAATTGGCTTTTTCAGAAAAGAAGACCAGCTCCCCATGAGAGCGATCGCCCGTTCGGCGAGCCAACTCTTCGATCGACGGCAATGGTCGAGCACTTCTGGATTTGGGCATCGGTAACAGCTCGCCTGCTCGGTCACGCACTTGCTGGTCGCGGTCGGTACTGAGCACGGACCCGGCGACAAGTTTTAGGTCGCCGGGAAGCCGATCGCTCTCGGCAAGCTGCAACAAATACTTTCCGCCGTCACGCTGCCTCGCCACTGCCACGACTGCGGCCTGTCGGATGACTGCCGGATAGTCGAGGTCGAGCAACATGCGTCGCAAAAGATCGTTTGACAGTCGATCATTGATCCGCGACATCGTTTCGACCAGTCCCGTTCGATTCTCGCTCTTCAGTGCTGCAACAAGCAGGTCGTCCTGTGAACGCGAGATCAGCAACCGCAGAGCTTCAACGGCGGACGAGTCATTCGAATGTTGTTCGGCATATTCCAGCAATCCCTGCGGATCTGCGGCAGCGGGAAACTTGCGGGCCAGTTCCACATACATGTTCGTTCCACGACACGCCGTCAACATCGCGTCGCGCAACTGCGCCACCCGCGAGTCTTCGCGGTGGCCGGCATCGGCCATGCGTAATAAGAGTTCGATTGCCACCATCCGGGATGTCCGACTGGTTTCTTCCTCCACCCCTCCCTCCGGCGGCCGTCCCAGCACGGTTGCCACGTCGATCACTTCCAACAACGTACGCTGTCGTTCATTGTCGTTTTGAAAGTCAAATCCGCGGACCAGGCGGAGTTTGTCGTCGGCCGTCAATTCGGTCGATGCCAGGGCCGCGGCGATAAGGCCAGCCGACTCGCTTCCCCGCGACCGCCAGGCAATATCGGCCGTCGACCGTTGAGACGGGGTCGTGTCCGCGTGTGCCAGATACTCTGCCAAACACTCGTTCCAACGACCATCGGCACCGATACCTAGAGCCTCTAGGTACCAGCGGTCCTGCCCGTCGTACTGAGCGGCCAGCTTTCCCCAGAGGGACGGAACTTGAGCTGCCGAATTGTGCCGCAATGCGACGCAGCACTCACGGCGTACTGCCGGTGATGGGTCTCGAACCAGTTGCTCGACGGCCGCCAGCAGTCGTTGCTTTCCCTCCGGCGAGCGATCTTGCCGTAGGATTCGCAACGCCACGATCCGGATGTTTTCGTCTTCGTCTTTCAGGGCGGTGTCGACGTAGCCGCTGCCTGACTGCGGAATCCTCGCCAACAGGAACAAGGCCCGGGCCCGCGTTCGTGGTGAGTGCGACTGCCACGCCTTGCCAAGTTGGTGTTCGGCGGTTCTCCCTAGTTCGGCAAGCGTCGTCCAGGCCAGGTAGCGGGTTGCCATATTCGGAGATGCTAACGAGGCCATGCAGTCGGCGGCGGAGTCAAATTTCGCGGGGGGGAGCGTGGCCGTGTGTCCGCGCGGCGCGACACGGTAGACTCGCCCCGACATCGTTTCCAGCGTCTGGTCCGCCATATAATGGCCGCCGACCCCCGCATCATTCCAGTCCGACACATATACGGCACCGTCCGGGGAAACACAGACATCCGAAGGTCGGTACCATTGATCGCTGTCGCTGGACGTCAACAAGTTCTCGATCGACGCGGTGTAGCCGGCACCGGACGGTGTCACGGGATAGCATCGCACGACACGCGGGCCGGCATCGCAGTGGATGATCTGGCCCCGAAACGTCTCCGGAAGGAGAGTTCCTTCGTAGATGGCGATACCGGTAGGTGAGCCACCGCCGGTCTGCAGCAGATTCGGTATCACGCCAGGATCGTGTTGATGCCAGTGATAATAGGGTCGCTGTGATTCCTCGACACCTCGCAATTGTGCTTTGGCCCACGCGTCATACCACCCCGCTCCCGTCAATTCATCCTTGTACCCGTAATTGCCGAATTCCATCACAAAGTTGATGCGGACGCCCCGGTTGCCGTCGTCGTCATTGTCCGATTGCCACAACGTGCCGAAGGCATCGACGGCGACTTCGTAGTTGTTACGAAAATTCCACGCCAATGTCTCGACGTTGCTCCCGTCCAGGTCGCAGCGAAAGACCATCCCCTCACGGTAAGGCTTTCCGTGTGCCTCGACTGTCTTGCCGTCCAAATCTACGACCGGTTCTCGTTCGTGTTCGGGAACGGCGCCGTGCAATGGCAATTCGAGTGTCCCCCCCTTGGGGCGAAATAGCGAGCGGACTTCATTGCCAAAATTGAAGTACAGTTTGCCGTCGGGACCAAATACAAACGCATGGAGGCAATGATCGTGGTCACCT
>JAGQPD010000311.1 GCA_020426865.1 Planctomycetales bacterium | reverse complement strand
GCCGACCGGTTGTGATCCCCGGCCCGCCACTCGCTAACGCTCGCTCGACGGTCGAACAAGAAAGGCCGCCGGTGGGGCACCCGATGGTGCGAATATCAGATCGTTGCGTCCATCCGCATTTAGATCCACGGCCAATACCGCTCGGCCATTAACAGGCATCATAAGACCACTCTCCCTGGGGCCGACGGCTTCAAAGTGGCCCTGGCCGTCCCCTTTAAGGACCAAGCCGAGCCCACCGTCCATCCGACCGATCTCGCCGGGCATGCCAAAGAAATTCTGCGAGAGAACCGCGTCCAACTGCTGGTCACCGTCAATATCAGTGATCGCAATCCCCTGACACGGGGCTATCTGTGCCAACCTGGGCAATGCGGCCGACCGAAAATACCCGAGTCCATCGTTGATCAGCACGAGCGATTCGAGCGTGACCACCGCCAATTCCTTGAACTGTGAAAACTGATCTGGTTCGAAAATATCTGTTACACTCGACTGTCCGTATTGGGCATACGTCGCGATGTGCGCGCGGATGGCCGGCACAACGTCCGCCAATCGATGTAGTTGGCGTCGCGGCACAATCTGACCGTCATCGGATTCGGCTTCCAACAATACCAACTTGCCGGTGCGCTCAATGTCACCATAGTACAAACGCAACGGATGATCGACAGATGCCGCGTAGCTGCCGTTCAGTCCCCAATTACCCGCGATGAGATCGATGTCGCCATCGTTGTCAATATCCGCAGCGGCCAACGAACGCCACAGGCCGGGAGAATCAGACAGTCCACTGTCGCTGCTTTCCACCCAGTGGTCAGGCTTGTTAAGAAAAACCTTTACTGGCCCCCAATCGATTCCAACCACCAAGTCAACACGGTGGTCGCCGTCGATGTCCGCGGCTGACGCACAGGTCACCATGCCAATCGATGTCATAATCCAAGGCGTCTGATCTGTGAAGCGTCCCTCTTCATTCACTAGGAGACGACATTTGGGCGACGTCGGAAATTCGCCAGGAACGCATCTTGCCCCAACGAATAGGTCGAGATCGCCATCGAGATCCCAGTCGGCCGCGACCACGCAGCTACCGCTGTCTCGAATGTCTGGCAGCGCGTCCGGGGCAAAGGAGAACTTGCCGGTGCCATCATTCAGGTACAAGCGATCAGTATAATTCCGGTGTCCTGACGGGTCTTCGATGCTACCGCTTACCACATACAAATCCAGGTCATCGTCGTTATCGGCGTCCAGAAACACCGCTGCGACATCCTCACTGGCGGAATGTTGTTCGAAAGCAGGGACCGATTTTGAACGCAATTCTCCCTGGACATTGAGCAAGAGCTTGCCCTCGATATTGCGTGTCCCGCCATAATAGAGGTCCTCATCTCCATCGCCGTCAACGTCTCCCTGGGCCAACGCCGGACCTGATTCCGAAAGACGATATGGCAGCAATCGCTGTTGTGCGAAATCATCAAATGCCTCTTCTGAGCACTCGAGTTGCGGCAGATGGTCAACCGCGGTCAGCCACGGTGCGGAGTCTTGCGTGACGTCCACCGTCGACGAGCTCGCGGAAGTCGGCTCTGTAATCGTCACTAGTTGGTCGGCAGCAAGATGCTCAAATTGTTGAACGGTGCCGCTAGGCCACCGTACCACCAACAGCTCAATCTGTGATTGCTCACCCAAACCGAAATGCTGCACGGGATCAACCGAAGATTGCCATCCCCGAGACATGGTCACATAGCGAGTTTGCGTCATTCCACCCGCTCGCAGTGTGACTTTTGCCCCCAGGCCATAGCGATTACTTATCGTGCCTATCAGTCGCACGTTTACTCCGTGTGCCGCAGTCTGCTGGTTTCGGTATAATGCGATCGGCGCGTCGAAGTTGAATGTGATCAGATCGGTATCGCCATCGTTGTCGAAATCCGCCGTTGCCGCACCAAACGTCACTCCTTCGTATCCCAATCCCCACTCCCGATCGACTCGCGTAAAAGCCAAATCGCCATCATTCCGGAAGGCAAGATTTTTTTCGGTCCGCAACGGTTGTTTCACCCAATAAGCTGCCCATTCCGGCGACCCTCCAGCCAGCCTACCCGCGAGTTCTTTGGACACATCAGCGTTCATCGAATCGCGGACGACACCGTTGGTAATAAAAAGGTCGAGTCTCCCGTCGTTGTCGAAGTCCGCCAAACGGGGCGTCCATGTCCAGTCGGTACCAGCGATACCGCTCAGATACGCCGCCTCCCACATCCGCCCTTTGCCGCTGTTGATAAAGAGCGAGTTGCGCATGTACTGGCGGGGCACCGCATAGTCAAAAAACCAATCGTCTTCGACGTTGCCCGCCATCACCATCCGACGTTGATGTGTTGTCGCCAACATGTCGGTGGCAATGAAATCGAGTAGCCCGTCGTTGTTGATATCTCCGGAATCGCAACCCATGGAAAACCACGGGGTGTGTGGAACTACGTTCGCCAAAGATTCGGTAAAGGCACCGTTGCCGTCATTATGGAACAACAAGTCGGGCCCGAAGAAGTCATTCGCCGCGTACAGGTCGGGCCGATTGTCGTCGTCGTAGTCCCACCATGTCGCGGCCAATGTGAAACAAGGCTGGTCCAAGCCCATCTGCTGCGATACATCCGTGAATCGCTCGCCGTCGTTGCGATAGAAGTGGTCATACTGACCGGCTTCTGCCAGCTTCGCTCGCTCACCAGGCATGTAGAACAACTGCCAGTATTCGCGCAAATGTGGTGGTACGATCGGCTTGTTGCCCTCGAACTTCATTGACAGCTTCACGCCAGGCGGGGGTTCCTTGGCGGTTGTCGCGAGGTAACCATCCAAATCGCCATCGCCGTCGACATCGGCGAATGCCATCGACATGCTCGCTCCCTGAAAATCCACGCCCCACTCGGCCGCTCGTTCGGAAAACTTTCGCCCGTCCCCTCCATCGTTCGGTTCGTTGATATAAAGCCGATTGTGGTCTTCATAAGCGCAGGCGTAGATGTCCAAGTCACCATCGTTGTCGACATCAACAAACGTGCATCCAGTCCCCCAGAACTTGTCGTCTGCCAATCCAACTGCCACGGTTACGTCTTCGAAGCGAAAGTCGCCGACGTTGCGGTAGAGACGATGCTCTCCGGCCGGGCTCCCCACATAAAAATCCGCTCGCCCGTCGCCATCGTAATCGCCCGTGCAAATGCCACCATACACCGGGCTCATCATGATCTCTTTGATGTTCGGCAGAAGTTCAGGCAACTGAGGCGCAAAGTCAACGCCCGAACGTTCCGGTGGTACAGATACGAATAGCGTTGCCGATCCGCCGTCCGCTCTGCGCGCTGCCAAAGGCTCAAGCTGCAGCAGCTGATCAGGCACGTCCCCAGCCGCCGCCGAGCCCGATCCTTCTTGTGACGTGTCGTTGCCTGTACAGCCACAAACGACCAACAGACATGACAACGCACCCGCGACAGCTGCCGGTGACGTCGTCCGCTTCCGATAACCTGAAGTGTCCATATGCTATACGGCCCAATGTTGTACGGCAGACATGGCCTTTTATGTTACCGCCGAAGATCGAACGCAACCAGCTGAGTACAGCTGGGTAACTTATCTTGCCACCTTTGGCACGATCCGCCAACCGGTTTCACCACTGCCCTGCGTCGATGTCCACGAGTAGTTGCGAGAATAGATGACGCTTTCGATGTGGTCTCGTCGAATCGATGCCAACCCCCACTGCGTCGCAAACTTAACCGTCTCCAATTGCACCCTGCCATGCAACGTATCACCATTCATCAGCGCGACATAGTCCGCGTTTCCCTCGGCCTCTCCAAACCGAATCCCGGCCACCGAGACGATGGGAATTTGCAGTACCGCGGAACCGTCCGATAGCTGCAGCGGTAGATGTGTCATTTCAATGGGCGTTCCCACGACGTCCTCGTGCGATCGCAATGCCACTAGCATCGGGCGCCCTCCACTTTCCGAAACCGTCGCGTTTCCCCTCGCCAATTCTCCCGTTTGTCCGCCCGCGTACGAATGTCCCCATCCCCAAATCGCGAAATACCCTACCGCCAAAATGATCACCGTGCGAGTCAGTTTTTCCACTTGCTGCAACTCCAGTCTATCTGTGTTCTGTCGATCGCCATTCGAACTTATTGCCCTACCCACGATCCGTCCATTGTCCTTCTCCTCTCCTCCCAGCATCTTGCCTCGCTAATTCCATGCTAAATAGAGTTGCCAATTCTCAATCCCGTCCTGCCGCCGGCATCGGCCATTCTCTTCCTCCACGCCTCGATGCATTGCGCACATTCCCTCCGATCGCGTGGCACATTCGTCGCCCCCATTACAATTAGACCGCCCCCCCATGTGGAGGGGGGGTAGTCGTCCATCATTGTTTGACAGTTCCGAATCGCCCAATTAAATTTACTTTACTAGATTGCGTAATTCCCCCAGGCTTCCTCTGGCAAGTGCGAGTGGACATGGACGCCCAAAAAACCCGCATCCCGTAGCGTCATTCGTCGTTCTGTTGCGACGAAGCGGAGCCGTTTGGAGCGAGGGACGAAAAACCGAGAGAGATGCGATGTCCGGTCTGCGAGTTTTTGCCAAGCTCATCTTTTTAGCCAGCGCGTTGTTTGTATTGTTTATTTGTATTCTACCTTTGTGGGATCCAGCTGGAACGACGTGGCAGCAGCTACTGGAGCGGGCTGGCCAACGACCATCGAATCAACTGGTGGCTGGGCCGGGCGAGATTTCGATTCCGGTCGATTTCACGTTAGCGCAAATCCTTCCCGACTTGGTTCCCGACGGACCGGGTGATGCGGATGGTAGTGCCGACGTCGAGCCGGAGGTGGCGGGCAATTTGGCCGCGGCCGATGACGACCCGAGTAGTCCGAACATGGACTTGCCGGACAACGACAACGAGCACAGGGAAGGCGAGGTGGGTGACTGGCGGGAGGTATCGCCTGGTCAAGGGGATCAGCGTTTATCCGAAGTGATTCGATCGCATTGGGTGCGCCTCAACTCGGCTGGCCAGTTCACCGGGCGCATATCCACGATCGATCCGCAAACGCGGCAACTGCGCCCCGCCGCCGATCTGTTGGTGCGTTTAATGCGCGGATCGGACAAGTTGGGCGAGGGAATGACGAACGCTGAGGGACGGTTCGTTGTCGAGGATCTCGAGCCGGGAACGTATTCATTAGTCGCAACTGGAAGAAGTGGCTTTCTCGCCTATTCATTGAACATACTCCCGCCCAACGCGCAGCTGCGTGCGGCACAGCGAGGAACCAGTACCTTCCAGCTGGTGCATTATCAGGCAGTCGAAGACGAATTGAAGATTGACGCCACGGCAGTCCCTCCAACGTTTCGCACGATTCGGCGATACATCAATAGCTACTATCCTGAGATGCAGGCTTCCGACGTTGGGGAGCAAGAGTATCAGCCTGTACTGGAAGCTGACCGTCAAGCACAAGCACGTGGGGCAAACGAACCGGAAGGTGCCGAACGCCGACGGGGCAACCAGCAGTTGGACGCAAGCTTGCCTCCCAGTCGCGACGCAACGACGATACGCAACTACACCGTACCACTGTTGCCGGACGGGCGGATGCTCGGCCGATTGCATTCCATCGCCGCCGAAACGGGGCGCCCGAAGATGATCCAAAACTTGAACGTGTTTATCGTACAAGACGATCGTGAAGTCCGCCGAACGGCCGTAGACAAATTTGGGGTCTTTGAGGTACGAGGGTTGCAACCTGGGGTGTATTCATTGGTTGCGGCTGGTCGTGATGGCTTCGGCGCCGTAGGATTCCAGTTGGTTGGTCAACGCCCACCGGCCGCGGCCATGCGTTCCGCACCACAGCGTCGATCTCCATTCTCGCTGCTGCAGGCCCTGCGGCCACGACGAAATGACATTTATTTGGCTCAATTGCGATTGGATGACCTTGACGACCTGAACCTTGCGCCAAGTCAACCTGACGGACTGACGCCGCTTGACGATCCCGGTACGAACAACCAAAACACCGACACCGAACTCGATCCCGACGCCGGCACCGATACCGGGGCCGGGATTCTCGATCTGTCGCCCGATTCCGGCAACGACCTTGCCGCTCCGTTAAACCCACCGAACGATACCGGCGACACGAGCGATCCGTTTGGCAGCGACAACGAACCGTTGCCCACGCCGGCGGAACCTCGTGACGGGGACAGTCGGGAACAACCGCCAGGTGCCGACGGTGGCAGCAACATCAACGAAGGTGATGCTGGGCTGGCTGGTCCCAACAACGCTGGTCCCAACAACAATGTACCCTTTCCGATTTCGATGGCCATTATTGACGATCCGCGTTGCTTGCAGGCGGGGCTCGAGTCGTGGATGCCGGCCAACAATTTCTTTGCTGGTCCGGCAGCACCGCCGATAGTACCGATGGCTGGCTCCGCGCCCTTTGTTGGGGGAGCGCCCATGGCGGCCCCCTCTGGCGGATTCGCGCCCGCCACGTCTGGCTTCAGCAGCGGCGGCGGTGGGGGAGGATTTGGCGGCGGCCTCTTAGCAGCTGGAATAACGGCGACCGCGATTGCTGTAGGCACCAGCGGTGGTGGCAACAGCATAGCCAGTCCCTTTAGTACCGGCGGCGCCGTCGACTCCGGCGGCTCGATGACCACGGGTAGTTCGGTCGACGGCCCATCCGACGTGGGATTCTAGAGTTGCTTAGCGCGGAATCCTTAGCGCGGAATCAGGCAAGCGACAACATTGCGGCGTTCCATCGCGGCTCCATCATGCCGATGGATGCTAGCGCAGGCACTGCTGTCATGCTGTCAACCATCTGTCTCTGGCTGGGGCCGCCCTGCTAACACTGGCCGAATTTTCGGATTAGTGAAAGTTTGCCGATGGGATGGTCGATACGATGCTTGTCGACTGCTCTGTTCGCGTCGCGCCGCATGGCGTGCGCGTTGACAGCAGCGGACGGCTGGGGGGGAAAATCGTTCAGGATTGCGCCGATGGGATCGCCCTATCGGTTTGCCTGGGTGAATTCCATTCCTGGCTCGTCCCTGCTATCTGATAGCTTGGGTGGCCATAGCCGAGAGCAGCAACAACATGAGCAGGCAGATCAAGCGGACTGGGACTTGGTTCTTGATCGCTTTAACGCTTCTAACTGGATGCCAGCCGATCCAGCCGTTCTATTTGAACGACGACGGCGATCTATCGCACTATCTGGATGTCGCTACGGACATTGAGCACACGGAGGTGTATTACGAGACGTTGGAGGAAGTCTCGATGGCCCGTGCGCCGCTTACGGTGGCAAATCCGCAATTCGACTCAATCTGGGAATTATCCCTTGAAGAGGCGGTACAAACGGCGCTCAGCAACAGCAAGGTTATACGCACTTTCGGGCAAGTACAACAATTTGGCCAGATTGTCGCTTCTGCCCCGAATCGACTGACCGCCGCACCTGATGCAGCCACATCGGTATACGATCCGGCGTTAACGGAAACCGATCCCCAGCGCGGCGGTGGTATTGAGCAAGCGTTATCGAATTTCGATGCCCAATTCAACAGCAGTGCGACTTGGAATGCGACCGACCGTCCGCAGAACTTCACGGCGGTCTTCACGCCGGTGTTGGTCGAGGACCAGGTGACGATCAACAACGAGATCACTAAGCGTTCGGCGACAGGTACGCAGTGGTTCTTCCGCAACGTTTCGATCTATGACGATAGCAATCAGACAATTCGCGCCCTGCCGAGCGACTGGTTTACGGCTCTTGAAGCAGAGATCCGTCATCCGCTGTTGCGGGGTCGTGGGACTCAGGTTAATCGTGTACCGGTCGTACTCGCTCGGATTCGGACGGATATCAGTCTTGCCGAATTTGAAGATTCGGTGCAGAACCTGGTGAGCGAGGTGGAGCGAGCCTATTGGGAGCTCTACTTTTTCTATCGCAATTTGAATGCCGCGATGGCGGGACGCGACAGTGCACTGGCGACCTGGAAGAAGATCAACGCTTTGCTGGAGGTTGGCCAGCGTGGAGGCACGGCCGACCAGGAAGCTCAGACGCGAGAACAGTACTACCTGTTCGTGAATCAGGTACAGAACGCGCTGAACGATCTCTACAAATCCGAGACGCGGTTGCGCTATCTGATGGGACTAGCACCTACGGACGGCCGTTTGATCCGTCCGGCGGACGAACCTGTTACGGCGCGGTTGGACTTTGACTGGAACTCGATTCTTAGCGAAGCCCTGCAGCGCAGTGTGAACATTCGCCGCCAGAAGTGGAAGATCAAACAACGTGAAATGGAGATGATCGCCGTTCGCAACACGCTGTTACCACAATTGGATGTGGTGGCGCTCTATCGTTGGCTGGGGATGGGTGATCAGTACTTGTCGACCAACCGCCGCGGTCTCGACTTTCCGGCCGTGGGATCGTTTGCCTGGGACGAGTTGTTTGGAGGAAACTACCAGGAATCTCAGTTGGGATTCCAGTTGAACATCCCAATTGGCTTTCGCGAAGAACTGGCGAACGTGCGGAAGGCACAGCTGGAATTGGCTCGCGAGACGGCGTTGTTGGAAGAAATGGAATTGGAGGTATCGCATCGCTTGACCGACGCGATCCAGGAACTTGCCTCGCAGTACGCGGCGGTAGTCGCCAATTACAATCGCTGGGTCGCGGCCGAACAACGAGTGGAATCGCTGCAGGCGATATACGAGGTTGGTAAAGTTACGCTCGACCTGTTGCTCGATGCTCAACGTTTTCGTGCCGACGCGGAGACGCAATATTACCAGGCGTTGGTGGAATACAACACCGCCGTGATGGTAGTTCACTTACGCAAGGGTTCGATATTGGAATATGACGGGGTGTTGTTGGCCGAAGGCCCCTGGCCGGGAAAAGCTTACAACGACGCGGAGCAGGTTGCTCATCAGCGGGATGCCAGCTACTTCTGGAAGTATGGTTACAATCGCCCGGATGTGATCAGTCACGGCCCGTTTGCTCAGCACTCGGGTGCCTCGCAGCCGCCGATCGGCGGCTTGTCGATGCAACCAACGCCTGCCAATCCGACGACCCTGGGAGTACCATCATCGACGGAGGTATTACCGGCGCCATTGTCCAATCCGGCCGAGATCTCGCCGCTACCGCAACCACCGCTGCAATCTGCTCCGCAGTCCGTTCCGCAACCGGCTGGTCCGGTAGACTCGCAGCCAAATCCAGCGTCGGTCAACGAAGCGAATGCGCGGCCCTTGATTCCGATGTCGATCAACGCGCCGAGCAAGAAAACGCTGGCCGGGGTCGCAGCGACCACGACCAAGACGGAGCCATCCGTGCGTTTGACAAGCGCCCAGGTAACGGTCAGCGATAGCGGGACGGGCGCGGGTTCGCGACCGACCGATGTAACGGCATCCACGCCGGTTGGAACGGGTGCGAAAACGCTGCAGAAAATATCCGTCAAGAATAGCAAAATGAAACAGCTTGGCGGAAAATAGGAAGCGATGCCGAGTTTGAGTCGCACGTCCGGTGATCTGTCATCGGGCGTGCGTCAGTTTTTCAGTCGGAAGATGGCTTCAATTTCTACGGACATGCCACCCGGCAGTGCTGCCACGCCGATGGCGCTGCGAGCTCCCACGCCGTGAGCTTCACCGAAAACCTCTTTCATGACTTCACTACAACCGTTGATCACCGCGGGCTGCTGCAAGAAGTCGGATGTGCAGTAGACCATCCCCAGCAACTTTACCAGCCGATCGACACGATCCAAACTGCCGACGGCGCTGCGCAACGACGCGAGCATCACCAGTGCCGTCTGGCGAGCAGCCTGATAGGCTTGCTCTTGCGTGATAACATCGCCCACTCGGCCGGTAACCAGTTTGCCGTCCGGCATGACAGGTCCATGTCCTGAAAGGTAGGCCATATTGTCGACCACCAAGGCTGGAATATATAGGCCCAACGGTTTGCTGGCAGCGGGCAATTGCGATTGATGGGCCAAAAATCGTTCGTCGGCAGACATCGTCAGTAAATCTCCTTGGTCTGAAGGACTATCTTGCGGCGATCTCGCAGTCGCTGTTACGTGAATACGGACGTTAAAACTGTGGCAATCGGTACGTTCGTTGTTATGTGTCAAGGTTACCAAAAACTGGAGCGACGTGTGCGACGTGTCCGATGTTCACTCAGGATCGGTCCCTTGCGGAAGGTAACGCGGAGGGAACGTTTTGAATATATCTAGCAGCTTGGATAACATCGAACAACTATTGAAAAAGGCAGCACCACGTGACGTCCCCATCACTTAGCCTAATCCTCGCCGTAAGGAATGCCGAGCAGGAACTATCAGGGATGATTGACACGTGGCTGGAGATTGCCAGCGAACTAACAGCGCAATTCGAATTGATTATTGTCGATGATGGTTCCGTGGACGACACGGCCATTGTCGCCAGCGAATTGACGCAATACTATCCACAAGTTCGGCTGATCCATCATCGATTGGCCTATGGCAGTGACGCAGCTTTACAGAGCGGTCTGCGGGTGTCGTCCGGCGAGACGATATTGTTTCATGATGGGAACCAGGCCCCCGGGATCATGGAGGTCCAGCGACTGTGGCAATTGCGAAACGACCCGTCCCTCGTGATGGCTCATGGCAACCAACTGCGTCTGGACGGCGGCGGCCAGGAATTCGGGATCAAGGGCATGTCCGCCCGCAAGAGTGGT
This sequence comes from Planctomycetales bacterium, assembly GCA_020426865.1. Taxonomy (GTDB): domain Bacteria; phylum Planctomycetota; class Planctomycetia; order Pirellulales; family Pirellulaceae; genus JAGQPD01. The sequence continues at coordinate 1,728 of JAGQPD010000311.1, read as the reverse complement.
GGCACGCGGTTGTTGCGGCGGCGGGCGATTGAGCAAATTGGTCGGGCTCGTGGTTCACGGTTGCCGATGCAGGTCCGCCACGACGAGCCGCGGGCCGTGGGCGCGGGTGCCGCGACTATCCCGTCGTTCGCGGGAGCTCAAGTGCATCTTGGCGAGTACCACACCTTATAGAGAGCCATTCGCGAGCCTAGTTGTTCGACTCATCTTCCATCTCCAATGGTCGAGTCGCGGCAGAATCCCCCCGCAGGAAGTGGTTTCTGGTGGAAAACGCGTGGTGAGAAAATTTTTTTTTCACGTAGGGAATAATGGGCCGACCTCATTCCGAATGGCTAAATTGGAGTGTCCACGCTTCGAAAACATCCACAATCGGCGGGCACCAGTTGTGGATGTAAGCCTGCAAGGGTGAAGGCATGGACGCGGGAGCGGAATGCTCCTGTTGCAATGGCCAGATTAAATTTCTGCGACCGAGCTTGCACGAGCAACTCCTAATGTTTACGTTAGGAGCATTCGGCAAGGGTCGTAGCTTGAGGCCACACGACACTTGTTGGCGCCAGAGGGGAAAGAGTATTGCGCGTCAACGGGCCGAATTCGTGAAACGGGTGGTATCAGGGGAACTTTGCGGCAACGCTGCATTGGATGCTGCCCAATAGTCGGAGGAACAGATTTCTTTTCAACATGATGCGACCTTGTTCGAAAGACCCATTCCGGTCTTCGAGGTCCGAGCGCAGCTATGGTCGTAGCTGACGTCGCTCGAAATGTGTTTCCGTTTCTTGCATGGCGGTTCGCATGGGGTCGAGATCTGTGGTGCGCCGGGACGCGTGGCTGCAAGCATCGAACCTAGCAAGAACATTGGTATTTTAGCACAACAATAGCGGACTTCTCTTGCTCATGACGGTAGGAGGAGACCAGGAGGAAACGAAGAAGATGGCAACGGTTCACGACGGTTCCAGCCATGAAGGTTATCTGCCGGCCGCAATTCCCCCCTTATCGGCCAATAACGATCAACCTTCCAACCACAATGGCAACAGTAAACCACTTACGAAAAGCAGCGACGCACGAAAACAATATCACCGGATTGCTACTGTTCGGCAGCAGCAAGGCATGTCGCTTCGCAGCGTCTCGCGACAGACGGGGGTCGAGGTACGTCAGCTCCGATTGCAGGAGCAGGAAACCGAAGACTTGAAACTTAGTGATCTATTCCTATGGCAGGCCGTCCTGGACGTGCCGCTGATCGATTTGCTCGCCGACCCAGGGACCGGGCTGTCGCAACCTGTCCTGGAACGCGCTCGGTTGGTGCGCATCATGAAGACGGTCAAGGCGATCGTCGAACGGGCTCACGACCCTGCGATCTCGCGCCTTGCCGAAACGCTCGAAAGCCAGCTCATCGAGATCATGCCGGAATTGGCCGAAGTCGGGCCGTGGCATTCCGTCGGACAGCGACGCAGCCTCGATGAATTTGGTCGGGCGGCCGAGCGAGTCTTGTCGGAGGACGCCATTTCGCACATGGATTGGGATTGATCGCCCTCGCGAAGTCTGGCCGTGCTCCGGCCAACGACAAATCAACTTAACCGCTGATCGCCTTTGAACATCCACTTACCCCTTGGGGCGATCAGCGGTTCTCGGTTGTTATCATCGAACAAATAGCACTTTCGCTGGCGGCCGGTCCAGCAATAATGGTGTCATTCTTCGCAAATTGCATGGGGACACCAACGATGGAAGCTGCTGCGT
>JAGQPD010000310.1 GCA_020426865.1 Planctomycetales bacterium | reverse complement strand
ATTCCGCTGAACATCGCAGAAGGTATCGCAGAAGGTATCGCAGAAGGTATCGCAGAAGGTATCGCAGAAGGTATCGCAGAAGGTAATGGTAAGCAAAGCCGAAAAGACAAAAACCGGTTCTTCGAGATTTCCCGCGGATCGGCGTTGGAATGTGCATCGATTCACGATGTGTTGCGTGTTTGCGATGCGATCGATGAGGATTCCGATCGGCGCGGAAAATCGGATTTGAAACGGATCGTATCCATGCTCACTCGATTCATTCAACGAAAACAGAAAGTAGCAGCGCGTGACATCGAGTACGAGTACCGCGATGCTGAGCACGAGTACGATCCCAACGCCGACGCCTGACGAAATCGGATAAGGGCGCCCTCCCCACACCACCGGACGTGCGGGTCCGCATCCGGCGGTTCAACGAAGGTGGGCAAGCGATGCCCAGAGAGTCTTCAGACTGAGTAACCCCTGTTCCTGCAGCCACGCTTTCGTCATGCCAACTCCGCTAGCAATGGTTTTCGCCATGTGCCATGTGCCCTTGCGGCTGCGTGCGTGACGGATGGCTTGACGGCCGGGTACGCCCAAATGCAGGAGCATTTCCCGCCGCCGTTTTGGGCGACGCCATTGTTTCCAATAGCAGGCGCGAATCCGGCGACGAAGCCACCGGTCAAGCCGATCGAACAGTTTCAATTGCGATGCCAGGCCAAAGTAGCCCATCCATTAGTACTTTGTCAATCGGAGCGATCATTTGGTATACTAAACTCCTTCAGACTCCCAGTCTCGTACAGGGGACTTACACCCCATCACAATCACGCCCATGACGGGCGTACACAGAGGGTTGCAGACGGAGTGGGCGAAAACGCGTCTCGGCAATGGTTGCTCGATCGCGCCCGCCCGCCGAACCCACACGTTCTGGCTAATAAGACTTGCATTGCGTTCTGCGATGGCTGATACACCAAATCCATATGAACCGATCCCTCGAATGAGCGACGCGCGAATTGAACCGGTTGGTCGGTCAATTCCCGCCACCTGGATGGTGTTCTACTTGATCACGTTCGTTCTGCTTCTTATCACGATGCCAGCGACCAGCCACTCGAACAACTGGGCGGGGATTCTACCCGCGTTCGGGATACTGATGTTTGGTGCCTATCGAATCGCACGCGCGAGAGCTTCGACCTCGACCGTATTCATATATGGATGCGGTACATCGATTCTGTTCCTGTTTCGATTTCTAACGATGGGGCGGTTTCGTCTGTGGCTCGAATTTCAAGCGCCATCCACGAATGGTCTCGTCGTAATGTGGATCGCGATTTGCCTTGTCTTGGGCGGAACGGCTGCGGTCATCGCGCACATTGTGCACGAAAACACCGACAGGACAGCTGAAAGCTCCAACGATTCAATTTAAAGACGTGGCCAGACTCGGCCTCTTGTAGAATACATCCATCACAGATTCAATCACAAATAGCCAGAACCATGACATCGACCGGATGACGCCGCAGCGCTGGAACTGTCGTGACTCATCCTCGCGTCCCCGGTCATACTTCGCTCCTAGCGGAAGATGTAGTTTTCCCACACGTTGTTTGCACGCCACGCCGTCCACCGTCAACGGGCACGTAAACCGCCAACGCTTGCCACCGAAATGCACGGGAGTGGTTTGGCGGACAACAGGAATCCGGATGTCCTTAGAATCTTGCCACCGGTAGTGCAATATGACGGTCGGCGTGTCGTCCCACGCGACGAAATATCCGACGGAAGATTTACTACGACGCGCCCAGCTCCAGGTGATCGCGCCGGAAGAATTCGGGTGGAATCGGTCGCGAAAATCCCGGATTGTGGTGCTGATTTGCGCCCTTTGGCCCAACGCATGGGTTTAGGTGGCGTAGGTACTCGGTTCTTCGGCTTTCGTATTCGATGGTCTTTCGTCTCGCCGATATTTCACATTCGGCCGCTTCTGCCGGCTCGGCCCCAGATTCTTCCGCCGCCAACACGGTCAATAGTCGCGATTCCAGCCCCAGCAGCCACTTGGCCAGCCAGTCGCGGGCCTTGGCGTCGCCGGCCAGCGCATCGTCGGCCGCACGCTTGCATATAGCCTGCCACACATCAAGCGGAACCGCCGCGTTCAATGTTGCCAGATACTCCCGTTCAATCGGCCGGCGTGACGTCGGTTTGCCGTTTGCTTTCATCCGACCAGTTCGCCGCAGGTGAAATTGCTTCCAACTGCAATCTTATCACATCCCCCCCATTTCATCGTTACGGGAGTCGAGTTCGATGCGCCGCGCTGGCGCTCTAGCTGGCAATCTCGAAGTCGCTTTAGCCCATTGCTCCCCAGCGGTTCGACCAATTGCGACCGGGAACGGTCAACGCTCATTGTTGGGAACTCGGTCGCGCCCCGCCCGCCACTCCGGGCTTCTTGAACAGAGAATTTGAACATCGGCTCGATCGCTCGGTTTGAGACCCTCTTGCCACTGCCCAACGCGAACCAAACCCAACCACCGCTCCTCAGTCACGCGATGTCAAATTCTTATTGGTTCTGTCGCATGTGCCACCAACTCAGCCTAGACAGTACCACGCACAAAGTCTGATCAAATTGACTCTACCAGTCGGGCCAGCCTTGAACAAACGCGAGTTTACCACACGAGCCCGCGGGGAACAAACAGAGAACCTGTGCCGAAGGCCCGTTCGCAGAGCCAATGTTGTCGAACCTAACGCAAATCGTCTAGCGCACTATCCAAGTCAGGGAATTCAAACGAAAACCCTGATTCGATAAGGCGTTGGGGGACGACGTAGCGACCATAGAGGGCCAACTCTGGATCGGAACCGAGAAGCCATCGTGCTCCAAGACGTACCATTGTCTCCGTCGCAGGTAAACCAATGGGTACGCGTAACGTTCGACGAAGCGATCGCATGAAGTCCATTTGGGAGACGGGATTGGGAGAACTTGCGATGTACGCCCCCTGCATTGACGAATCCAGAATCGCCCGCTCAAAAATACGATTCATATCCTTTTCATGAATCCAACTCATGCCCTGTCGACCTGAACCAACCTTGCCCCCCAAACCTAAACGCGTTACGAAGCGAAGACGAGAAAGTGCTCCACCTCCCGCCCCACGGTTCCTGCCTACGACGAAACTAGTCCGCAGCACAACGCCACGCTGTTGGGAGAGAACCGACAGCGCGAATTGTGATTCCCATGCATTGCCAACCTGGGGAGCCAATCCGTAGCCGAACGGAGAGCTTTCCGTGCAAATCAATGAGGGTGGATCTCCGTAAATGTGTGCAGTACTCATTTGTACCCAGACCGAAGGTGGCGTTGATACCGATTGCATGGCCTCGCCCAACACTCGGGTGGCCTCGACCCGCGACCGCAAGATTTCGTCACAATGGTCCGGTGTCTTTACGCAGTCCACTGATCGGCCAACCAGATTTACAACGGCGGCGGCACCATCAATGACAGACTGCCAGTTACCCAACGTTCGTGCGTCCCACTCAACAAATTCCCATTGCCCATCTGCCTTAGGGCGGTTTCGGGAAAGAAGCGTTACTTTGAAGTTGGATTCCAGCAGGTGATAGGCCAGTGAAATACCTAGAAAACCGCTACCTCCGGCGATGACTACCGGTTTATCGTTCATTGCTCTCTGCGATCGTAGTGTTTGCGGAAATCGTTGACAGATAAACCGCATTCACAACGCGACTTTAACTGCAAGCCGAACTTGTGGCATCCGTGCGAGAAAGAGCAATCGTAGTCGCTTAGCGCCTGTTTCTGTGACAGAACGTTTCGGATAACGCGGCCGGGAGTTGACGTTGCCGAGCG